>JANXTT010000125.1 GCA_025352225.1 Mucilaginibacter sp.
GCTTAATACAGCTTTCAAAGCTGCTCAGGAAGCATTAAAAACCCGCGAAAATACAGGATGGTATAAACCGGGATTGTATTGGGTAAATGAAGAAGATTTAAGTATGTTTACGGGTATAGCCGGTATTGGTTATTTTTTTCTTCGATGTCTTTATCCAGACAAAATACCTTCCATCTTATATCCTAAAATTGAATCTGTTTATAAGGGCCCTTTTACCTTAAATAAGTATAGGTTTATAAATTACACATTGCCCGATATTCAAAAAAGTTATTTGAATAAATGTTTTCGGGCTGCTGCAAAGTTTACAATGCTTACTTACCCCGATAAACTCACGGAATTAATCAGGCATGAAACTTCTATTGGTATATTAAAATCAAATTTTGTTCTTCTAGCGCAAAAAATCCTAGCAGAAAACAATGACCTTAACCTTGCAGAGGCAATAAATTATGATGTTTGCTTTGATGAATTAAGCTATCGATACAACAATGCATTTTTATATACAAAAGCGGCTTTAATGGATAAAGAAATTCTTTTAACCGATAAAATTGATGATAGCTCATTACTGAATATTGAAATAAATTTCAGTGATCATAATAAGTTATTAACATGCAAAAATAATTGGTTACAATATATAAGAGATACCGCACTACCAGAAAGCCAGAACGACGAAGAATGGTATTATGTTATGATCCCGACCTGGAAAGGCGTTGTTGAATATCAGATAAGCTGGCTCTCTTACAAAATAATAACGCTTGTAGTAAATAAGAAAAGCACTCCCGAAATTATAAATTTTATAGCAGAAGAATTGACTATTAGTAAACGCGGGAGAAAAGATTTGACTAAAAAAGTTTTAAGTCAAATAAGGGAGTTATTAAAGGCAAAAATTGTTTTTATTATTAAATAAACAGGTAAAATTAACCAAAATGATTAACCTACCTGTTTATTTAACTAAAAATTAACAAACAGGCCCGTAAACTGTAGACCCATAAGGGCAGTTACTAGTCCATGTTGTTGGGCATGGAGAGTAATAAGGGTTTGTTGTTGGGCAAGCAGTGATAGAAGTGTTACCACCTTTCACTGTTTCTTTTTGCTCGTCTGAAAGTGAAGTTATAAAACTTTCAACTTTCAACTTTTCCAATTTTTTTTTGTTTTTCATAAAAGTGTTTTTAATTTTTACTATAGGTTTCTTATGGTTAAAGGTAAATATCTTTTTCACAATAAAAAATATTTATTGATATTTTTTATTGTGAAATACTTGTGTTTAGACTTGTAATTTAAACGTTAAGCCTAAATTTTAGTGTTCCAACTCTTCACTTCCTCTTTTAATTGCTGTTTAGACATATTAACCACATTAAGCCACTCGGCAAACTTTATACTTTGCTGTTCCGTTGCATGAAATTTACTGTTAAGAAACCGCCTATGGGTAAAATGATAAATTACACCTGTGAGTTGTTCAATCTTATACCCTAAAATAGTCCATCGTTTTACGCGTTCGCCATCTTCAGTCCCCCATCCATAAAACTTTTTATTTTCAAGCCCGGCTTTTATATAAGTCTGCCTGTTTGCGAAGAAGCCTCCTCCAACTGGGTTTGGATTATAAACTGATTTCATTTTGGCTTCGTTATGTACAAGAACATTAAAATCCCGGTCTTCATAATAAAGGGCTCTTATAATTTCGGAAGTATCCATAAATTTATTCTTATAAGGCAAAACAAAATCAAATTCATTATTGCGTAATAAAGTTACAGCCTCCATAATCTGCTCTTTTGAAACGATAACATCTGCATCCCAAATTGCAACATAAGGAGTATCACATTTCATAACCATTTGGTTAATATAATGAGTACGATAAAAAATGGGGTCGTAATCTACAGTAAATGTAATATCAACGCGCTCAGGAAGTATCTTTGATAATATTTTATTGTTAAACTTTGTCGCTTCTAAAACATGTATGTTGGTATCAAAATTATCAGATAAAAATTCAACAACCATCACAAGGTTTTCTAGCCGTTCAATAGAATCTAATCTTAAAGGGATCAGAAATGTAACATCTTTCAAATCTGTTTTATATAACATAGTGTAATTCTGTTTTTCGTTGTTGCAATCAGTTGTACCGCAATAATTCCATTCCTATACCTGAAAATCCATGCAAAAGGCCCATATTTTCATGTTCAATATATTTATTGTTTTTCATTTCTGCCCAGTACTCAGACTCCGTAATCCGTTTGGCTATCTCCTGAGGGTTAAATATAATATTGACACCAAATTGGTTTAGTTGGTTAACGATAAAAGAATAACCTGCCACTCCATTCGCAATAGAAATTAATTTGTCCTTTAACTCCTTATCAATTATAGTAGTTGGAATTATAGTTTGTTTCAAAAGCATGGCATGGGTTCTCCAGCCTTGTAAATCAACCAGATGCAATACATGCTGCATGCCTAACAATAAGTGCAACCTGTTGCATTGCGATACCGGCAGAATTGAAAGTACCACAGGCGACAGATTTTCAAGAATCTTAATTATTTTCACATTGTAAATATTTAATTTGTATGCGTTACTGAAAAATATCAAACAATGAGGCAAATCCCAGGTAATATCAAATATCCCGGGCTCTCTAAAGATATTTTTGTCTTCCTCAATATAAGTGGATACTTTATTTATGATTTCAATTAAAAGGTTCTTAAATATCTTAACCTGCATGGTATTAGCATTTAAATCCTTCCGCTCCAGTCTCGAAAGAATATAGAAGCCAAATCCCATCAGCCCTTTTAACAGCCCTATTGGAATTGAATGTTCATTAACAATGTATTGATATATTATATCATCAGCATCGGCCAGTACATCATCAGTATCGGCTTCAATAAAATCATTAACCACAAGATATTCTATTCCCCATGCAACTCCGGCCAAACCACTTTCAAAATTTAGCGGATTGACAGAAGATGCAACCTTTTCAAATATTTCGTCTAAAAGGTTTTCGGCAAATTCTTGATGTTGCTGGTTTCCAGTTACCTCGGCCAAACGAAAAAAATAGATTGCTACCCCAAATTTACCATTCAGCAAGCCAATATTTAGTGACCGGGGCGCAATTTGCATTAAAGTTTCGCTTATAAATTCAGTTTCCTCTATAAGCGTATTATTTTTAAGAATATCGTTCATTAGGTGTGTTGGTTAATTTAAATAATATAATTACTGATGTATTTTTAGTGCACTATTGTTTATAACCGGGTGATGTAAAAGAATGCAAAGATTCTGTGTTAGTAAAGATAGTAATCTTATATATTTAAGCAATTGCAAAATAATAAATAGTATATATATTGGTTTAAACTTGTTTAACGGCACTTTTTTGAATGACAAAGAAAATATTCAACTAAATAATAAAAAATATTCTATCAGATACTTAAATTTGTTTGATATACCAGAAACCTTTAATGAATTATTTTAGCTCCGAATCAAAAGCCATTTTAGACGAAAGATTACAAAGTATTGCAAATATTTTAATGTTAAATGCTTCCAGCCTAAATAATATTGGGCTTTACAATGGAAAAATGGGGCTTGCCATCTTCTTTTATCATTATGCTCTATATAGTAAGAAGGAAATTTATGAGGTTTATGCCGGTGATTTAATTGATGTTATTTTTAAAAAAATCCGCACCGGATTGCCCTTAGACTTTGAGACTGGCCTTACAGGACTAGGCTGGGGTTTTGAATATTTGGTACAAAATGAATTTGTGGAGGCTGATACGGATGAATTACTGGAAGAAGTTGATAAGGCTGTGGCTTCTGTCAAAAATGAAAACCTAAAGGTACGTTCCAATGCAAATAAAGACGATTTATTTGGCACCGGGCTTTATTATGCAATGCGTTTAAAAGATTGGGGCTCTGATATAAAAGATGCTTCAGAAAACCGTTTAATTTTAAATAACCTAAAAAATGATGCTGAAATTTTATTTGATGCAGATCTTTTATTTGACGAAAATGTAAGCGCGTGCAGGCTAAATTCAATCATTTATTTTTTGCTTGAAATTAAACGAAAAAAGCTGTTTCCCGAAAAAATCAATATTCTTTTATCTAATCTTCCGGCTTTCATCGCAAAACGAACTGATCTAAATATCAGTTGGGAGCAGCAATCTATACTGATCAATTTACTCTCTTTGCTTGCCGGCGAAATTGAAGTTCCGCAATTAAAAAAAGAGTATAAAAAGGTGATCAAAAAATGTACTTCGCATCATAATAATACTTATTTGAGTGACCGGGAGGTAATTTCCAGTTATATTGCCGCTGAATTATCTTCTTTATTATATGCTGTAAATTTACACGACGACGAAAAACACGCAGACATATCCCTTCGATCCCGAAAAATACTTGAAAACGAAACATTTTGGTTTACTTGGATAGAGCGCAATGACGAAGATGACCTAGGCTTTTGGAATGGCCTCGCAGGTTTAGGGCTGGCCTTGATGAAAGGTAAAAAACATACATCCATTACTGATTCCCTTACAACATCTGCCAGCAAATGATTAATCCGGAAAACGGCATATCTGTGATAATGCCAACATATAATCAAAGTTCATTCATTCTGTGTGCAATACTCAGCCTAAAGAACCAGGAATTTAGTAACTGGGAATTAATTATAATTAATGACGGTTGCACAGATGATACACATGTTGTATTACAGGATGTTTTAGAAGATACCAGAATAAGATATTATAAAAATGACGATAATAAAGGGCTAGGAATATCTTTAAATATAGGAATTGAAGCTTCCCGCTATAATAATATAGCATATTTACCGTCGGATGACGTTTATTATAAGCATCATCTGCAATCGCTTTATGATACATTATTAAGTGATAATGATTCGATTCTGGCTTATTCCGGCTTACGATATAATTACACTTACTCTACCAGGGATAATCATTGCGCATCTTCTAAAGGCCAAATTCCGGGCTCATGGTTACAACTTGTACAGGTACTACACAAAAAAAATAGTTGTAAATGGGTTGAAAGAGACGAAATGGTTACAGATAACTTGTTCTGGATGTACTGGAGAAAAATTGCCGGGAAGGGGATGTTCTTACCTACCTCAGAAACTTCGTGCGAATGGTCTAATCATTCAAAACAGCGCCATAAAATAATTAATAAAAACCTCGGTGGCGGGCTCTCAACTTACCGGGAACATTATCAGGTAAAAGTTCCAGTATTGTTTTATTCCACATCCGGCGAGCGTTTTAATGAAAAAGAATACTACGCTCCATTCAGGCAAAAAGTACAACCATCCAAAACGGGACTGAAAATTTTACTGGTGGGCGAACTATCATATAATCCCGAAAGGATATTTGCTCTTGAAGAGGCGGGGCATAAATTGTATGGGCTATGGACACAAAATACTGCTTTCTTTTACAATGTTGGTCCGTTACCTTTTGGTAATGTGATTGATATTCCATACGAGGGTTGGGTAAAAACCGTGAATGAGATAAAGCCCGATATTATATATGCGCAGCAAGGCTCGCCTGCTGTAAAAATCGGATTGGAGGTTATTCGGAATATGCCTCAAATCCCTTTTGTATGGCATTTTAAAGAAGGCCCGTTTATGTGCCGCGACAAAGGCGAATGGAACGAATTAATGCAACTATATAAGTTGGCTGATGGCCATATTCATATCCATCAAATGGCAAAAGATTGGTATGAACAGTTTTTACCACATAAAACAAAACCATTTATGTTTATTGATGGTGACCTGGCTAAAAATAATTGGTTTAATAATGAACGAACACCTTTATTATCAGAGAGCGATGGAGAAATTCATACCCTCTTCATTGGCCGCCCGATAGGTATAAATCCCGAAGATATAGGAACACTAGCCAGGCAAAAAATCCATATCCATTTTTATGGCACATATCAGGTAACCTGGAAAGATTGGGTAACTAAGGCCCTTAAAGAGGCCCCAGGATATTTCCATATCCATCCAAACTGTTTCCCTAATAATTGGACGAAAGAGTTTTCCCAGTATGATGCGGGATGGTTGCATTTTTTTAAAAGTGAAAATGAAGGTGATTTACTAAAAGCTTCCTGGCATGATATGAATTACCCTGCTCGCTTGTCAACTTTAGCAGCAGCGGGCCTGCCTATGATTCAATATAACAATTCGGGTAATTGGGTTGCCGGTCAGTTACTTTTAGAAAAACTTGACGCCGGGATTTTTATTAAAAATTTTGAAGAGTTAGGTCCTAAATTGAATGAAAAAACAAGGATGAATGAACTAAGGGAAAATATATGGAAACACCGTATGGAATTCACTTTTGATTATTATGTTTCTGAATTAACAGCTTTTTTTAAAGAGGTTATTGAAAATAAAAAGGTTTCAAAATCAAATACCAGAAAAAAAACATCCAAACTCCAAGCACAACCATGAATGAATGCTGGGGTTTTATTATGTAATGATGTTGATGCAAAAATGCGCCGGTTCACATCAAGTCTTCTTAGCCGTCGTTAATCAATACCAGCAGTTCTTGCAGTTCGTTAATAACTTGTTAATTAAAACACAAATACCGTAATGTTAAACTTTTATTATTTGATGAAAATATAATAATAACATACCTGTTTTAATAAATTGTTATATATTTAAAACGTGCAAATTTTTGAAAAAAAAGCCCCTGATAATTGTTTCTGTTGATAATTTTTTTAATTACTAGTAAATATTATAACGGCTGGATAATTAAACAAATAATAATCCCGTACAACATCTATCGCCATGTTTTTCGGCCTCGCAATCCGGAAAAATATATTTTATGAAATACCATGCCTAACTTTATTCAAAGTCCGAAGGTAAAATCACAGATAAGTTTTATCAACGTGATCTTACAAAACTCAAAAGTGCCAGTAACAACCATCGTTGCATATACGGTGCTATCAGGCATTGCTAATGCCTGCCTTTTATCTGTGCTTAATAGTGCATCTAATTCCGCCGACAACGGCAGTGTTAATATTAAATATATTGCCCTGTTTGGTGTAGCGCTTGCCCTTTTTTATATCACTAAACGATATATCCTAAGGCAATCGGTAGAGATCGTTGAAACCTCAATATATAACATCAGGATGCGTTTGTTAGAAAAACTTCGCCATTGTGAGTTATATGTAATGGAATTCATAGGTAAAGGCGAAATATTTAACCGCATATCGCAGGATGCAAATTTTATTTCCCAATCTGCCGCGGTAATTGTTAACGCGGCTCAGGCAACGGTGCTTGTTTTTTTTACGCTCATTTATATAGGGTTCCTTTCTATAAAGGCATTTTTGATTACCGTTACTATTATATATATAGGTACAACCTATTACCTGCACAGGCAAACGCTTATTAATAAAGAATTACAGGAGGCGGGTGAAAACGAAACATCATTATATAACCACATCGAAGATCTGTATGAGGGTTTTAAAGAGATCAAGATCAATCATCGTAAAAACAACGATTTGTTTAAGGATGTAAAAGATACCGCCACCATTGGCCGCGATGTAAAAACACAAACAGGCTTAAGATTTGCCGTTGGGTTTATGTTTTCCGAAATAGTATTTTATTTACTGCTTGGCTGCGTTGTGTTTTTGCTTCCGCAGATCGAAACCATGTATACAGGTTCTTTAACCAGGTTAACAGCTTCTATACTATTTATAATTGGTCCGCTCGAAAACATAGTAACAACTATTCCCTTATTTATCCGGGCTAATAACGCTACAAAAAACATTCAAAAGTTAGAACAAAAAATTGATAGTGCCGGCGATCAGCAAAATAAAAATATCAATTCTGACCCTTTTGATTTTAAAGATATTAAACTTAAAGATATCACTTTTGATTATCTTGACGAAAGTAAAGAATCCACCTTTTCACTCGGCCCTATAAATTTTACGCTTAAAAAAGGCGAGATCGTTTGTATCTTGGGTGGTAATGGCAGCGGCAAGTCAACATTTCTTAAAACTTTGTCAAGCCTTTACCTGCCTACAACGGGTATAATAAGCATCAACGGTAAGCCGCTCTCAGCCGATAATGCACAACGGTACCGATCGTTATTCTCCATTATTTTTACCGATTTTCACCTCTTTCCTAAAATTTACGGTGTAGAGAACCTGAGTGCCGAAAAAGTTAACAATTATATAGAATTAATGGGCCTGGCAGATAAAACCTCTTTCGACGGTGAAAACTTTTCGAGCCTTAAGCTCTCAACCGGTCAGCGAAAACGGCTGGCACTCATCTGTTCCATGCTCGAAGATAAGCAGATTATGATACTTGACGAAGTAACTGCCGATCAGGATCAGGAATTTAAGCGGTTCTTTTATACTTCCATATTGCCCGATCTGAAAAAGCAAGGCAAAACTGTTTTAATGGTATCGCATGATGATAAGTATTTTGAACAGTTTGATAAGGTATACAAAATGGAGTATGGAAAAATAACAACACTTTAAAAAATCAAATAAGTTATTATGTTTTGTAATCACATTGCATATAAAAATGTAGGCTCTGTTTTACAGAAGCTATATACCAATCCCGAAGCCAAAGAGATCGTATTTGTAAAAGACTCCAAACAAGAGGATGCTATTACCTACACCACCCTGATACATGAGGCGGCAAAATTGCTATCGTACCTTCAAAAGCTGGGGCTGAAGCCCGGCGACGAGTTATTGCTGCAAATAGACGATAACAAAAACTTTCTTATCGCATTTACATCATGCCTTTTAGGTAACATTATTGCCGTTCCGCTGGCGGCGGGTATGCAGGATGAGCATAAAAAGAAAGTGAAAAACGTTTGGCAGCAAATGAAAACGCCTTTTTTGCTTGGCGATCAAGAAACATTGAACAGGCTCGACAAGTTTTTCACTGCCGATACAAATGATGGGGCCGAATGGTGGGCAAAAGCACAGGCCAATATCATTAAGTGGCCGTTATTGTTATCGCCATCGCTTAATATAAAGTTTTATGATAAGGTAGATACCCACGACCTGGTTTATATCCAGTTCTCATCCGGCTCAACCGGGAGCCCTAAAGGTGTTAGGGTTACCCATCAAAATATATTGTACAATACTGATAGCATACTTAACTCATCAGATAGTATTCCTGGCGAAACCATGGTGAGTTGGCTGCCGTTAAGTCATGATATGGGTTTGGTGGGCTGCTTTTTATGCGGATTGCTAAATGACCTTAAACAGGTAATCATTCCAACTGGCCTTTTTATCCGTAATCCGCTTTTATGGATGGATAAGGTACATAAGCATCGTGGCAATATCAGTTTTTCGCCAAACTTTGGTTACAAATACCTTTTGCAGGAATGGGAGAATAAAAAGCCCGTAGTAGATTGGGATTTAAGTAGCCTGCGGATAATTTATAACGGTGCAGAACAGATCTCGCACGAAATTATAAACGATTTTATAGCCGCATTAAAAAGCCAGCGTTTGCGCGATACCTGTATAGTGCCATGTTATGGGCTGGCCGAAGCTACCCTTGCCGTTGCTTTACAAAAGGCAGGTACACCAGCACGTTCTATCATCGTTAACAGGCTAAAACTTAGTATCGGTGATGCTATTACTTTGGTTGATGAGGGTGCACAGCAAAGCACCGCGCTGGTTTGCTGCGGGCGCGCTGTCCAGAATGTAAGCATACGCATTTGCAACCAAGAGCATAAGCCGTTAGGCAACAGGGTAGTAGGCATGGTAGAGGTAAAGGGCCAAAATATAACTGCTGGCTATTACCAGCACGAAACATCGCCTATAACTGCTGATGGTTGGCTCATTACAGGTGATATTGGATTTTTAGATAACGACGAACTCTATATTACCGGCAGGCATAAAGAGATAATCATTATCAACGGCATCAATTACTATCCGTACGATATTGAAAAGGTTTTAGAAGCTAACGATCAAAAAACATTCGCGCTTACTAAGGTCGCGGCCTCAAGCGTGTTCGTAAAAGAACTTAATAAAGAAGCCCTTATTGTATTTATAACATCGCGCTTAAGCGGAGCAGATTTTGTACCCGTTGCAGAACTGGCCCGGCGGGTAGTAATGAAACACTTTGGCTTGGTTATAGCAGATGTTGTACCAGTTAAACGTATACCTAAAACTACCAGCGGAAAGCTGCAACGCACTAAACTTAGCGCCGAGTATCAAGAAGAATTGCAACAAAAAGAACCCGGTTTTGTAGCCTCATACCCGGAGGAGCAAACTGTAGTACAACTGATACATGATGAAATATTAAAACGGTACGGACTTAATGATATTGACAATAACAAGCCGCTGATTGACCTGGGTTTCGATTCGTTAAGAAGCACCGAACTGATAAGTGTTTTAAACAAAGCGTTACATATAAAACTTTCGCCCACAGTGGTGTTTGAGTACGCTACCATAGCGCAGTTGGTTAAACATATTTCAGGTATAAAATCCGCATCACAAATACAGGATGCACCCATTATTTCAAACAAACCTTTAACCGGTTTTGAAGCTGTTGCCGTTATTGGCATGTCGTGTGTGTTTCCGGGCGGAGCCAATAGCCCGGAGCAATTATGGGATATTTTGATAAATGGAACCAATACCGTAAAAGAAGTACCTTCCGAAAGATGGAACGCTACCGAATTTTACGATTCTGCTTACCAAACCGCCGGAACGAGTAATACCATGTATGGTAGTTTTATTGATAATGTACAAGGCTTTGACGCGGCCTTTTTTGGCATTTCTCCAAGAGAAGCCGAGTCGTTAGATCCCCAACAGCGCCTTTTGCTCGAAGTAAGTTTTCAGGCGTTGCAATCGGCAAGGTATTCTTTGCAGAATGTAAGCGGCAGCAATACCGGTGTTTATATAGGCTTTAGTCACAGCGATTATACACAGGCACATATCCATTCGGGCCAGCCCAACAGGATCGACCCGTATTCGCTAACTGGTACTATCAGCAGTACAGCCGCGGGCCGGCTTTCTTACTTTTATAATTTGAGCGGCCCCGCAATGATTATTGATACGGCCTGCTCATCTTCTTTAGTGGCCATACATAATGCCTGCCGCGATTTGCAATTCGGCGATTGTAACATGGCTCTTGCCGGTGGTGTAAACCTGTTGCTTGTGCCCGAATCATACGTGGCGCTTACAAAAATACAGGCCCTATCGCCCGATGGGACATGTAAAACTTTTGACGGTTCTGCCAATGGCTATGGCCGGGGCGAAGGCTGCGGTATGGTAGTTTTAAAATTACTGAAAAACGCAGTGGCCGACGGCGACCCGGTACTGGGTGTTATCCGTTCATCGGCCGTTAATCACGATGGTAAAAGTAATGGTTTAACAGCTCCAAACGGGTTGGCACAACAAAGCCTGCTTAAAAAGGCAATTGCCCTATCAGAACTTACTGCCGGGCGCATTAGTTACCTTGAGGCGCATGGAACCGGTACACCTTTAGGCGATCCGCTCGAAATACACGCGGCCAATACAGCTTACCAAAGTAATGGCCGTAAAGGAAAACTTTTAATAGGAAGCATCAAATCCAATATCGGTCACCTCGAATCAGCTTCGGGTATTGCCGGGTTTATAAAAATACTATTATCCATGCAGCATCACCGTTTACCGGCCAATCTGCATTTTAAGCAACCCAACCCGCTTATTGCCTGGAACGATATTGATATACAAGTGGTAGATAAAAACCGCGAATGGAATACCGACGGGCTATTGGCTGCCGGTATCAGTTCTTTTGGCTTTAGCGGCACCAATGCGCATATTATTGTGGAAGAAGCCCCTGCAAAGCATCAGGGCACTGCCATACAAAGCCAATATGCGCTCACCTTATCTGCACATAGTAAACCAGCGCTTAAACAAATGGCCGCAGGTTTAATACAATACCTGCAAAATAATATGGATGTTAATACGGCTAATCTGTGTTACCATCTTAATTGTGGTAATAATTCATTCCCATACAATGGGCAAGCCGTTATCAGTAATAATGAGGAATTGGTAAAATACCTTATTACACTGCAATATAATGATGATGAAGTATTTGTACGGCATAATAATGTACAGCAACCTCTTGCTTTCCAATTTACCGGTCAGGGGTCTCAGTATACCGATATGGGCCGCGAATTGTATAACGAGTACGAAGCCTATCGCGATGCCTTGAACGAGTGCGATAAGTTTTACCGCAAACACAACGATAACAATTCTATCCTTTCCATAATTTTTGAGGCCGACGAGGAGAAAAAGGTCGATCAAACCAAATTTACGCAACCGGCAATATTTTGTACTGGCTATGCTTTAACCAAACTTTTTGAAAGTTTTGGCATAGTGCCCGATGTAGTGCTTGGCCATAGTGTTGGCGAGTTCATTGCCATTTGTGTGGCCGGTATCATATCGCTCGAAGACGGTATCAGGCTTATTTGCAGCCGGGCTGCATTTATGCAAAGCCTTCCGGCCGGCGGTGGCATGGTATCGGTAATGGCACCGGTAAGCCAGGTGCTTGATGTAATAAAAAAGCTTAATGTTTCGGTTACCGTTGCCGGGATAAACAGTCCTAACCAAACTGTAATATCGGGTTTGCTTGATGAATTGCAAGTGGTTAAGCAGCATTTGCAATTACAAGAGTTTATATGCATTCCACTTACCGTATCACATGCGTTCCATTCACCGTTAATGCAGCCAATTTCTGCCGGGCTTTTAGATGTAGTTAATCAAATTCAATTTAATAAACCCCGCATTGCAGTTATTTCTAATGTTACCGGGCAGGAGTTTACTAAAGAACAATGGAATGATCCTCAATATTGGGTGCAGCATTTACTGCAGCCGGTACAATTTGTAAATTCAATTAAAACCCTTGAGCGTTTGGGATGTAACCTGTGTGTTGAGTTAGGGCCGCAGCCCGTTTTAACCAACCTGGCCAAACAAACCCTGCCCAATGCCGACAGCTTTATATTTACCTTGCGCAAGGGCCAATCGGCAGCGGCACAATTTTTAAAAAGCTTGTGCATCCTTAAACAACGGGGCGTAAATGTAGCCTGGAAAATGGCAGTGGGTAATACTTATCATCCATACCTGCAACTTCCTCCATACCCGTTCCAACGCAAAAAATACTGGAAAGAATTAATGATAGGTAAACGCCTGCCTGCCGCTGGCATGCCCCTGCCCCATGCAGTTGCGGATACCAATTTGCTTTATGATGTTCAATACGAGGCCATTGATAAACCGTATGCAGCAGATAAAATTGTGCACGGTTCAGAGATCATAATTATCTACGATCAGCAATCAGCACTGGCTAATAAACTGTTATTAAATTATGCGGATGCAGGTATAAAAGCTGTGACATATTCAATAAACCAGTTAAATGATGCTTTACCCATGGCCTCCAAAAGCATAGTTTGTTATATAGCCAATGTGCACGCCGCACCCAATGTCAGTATTAGCTATGATGATATAAATAATGCCTTTGTCATTTGCAAGGTTATAGTGGCTCAAACTCATTTGCCCCAATTGATATTTTTAACCAACAATGTACATGCTTCTGCCCAAAATACTCTGGTTAATTTTAGCAATTGTTTATTATGGGGTTTTGTAACTGCTTTAAAGCACGAGTACGCTCATCTGGAAATATCTGTAGCCGATATTGATCCTAATTACAACATCTGGCAGTTAATGTCAGTTATCAGCCATGCCGGGGAGCTTCCGTTGCAGCTCATTATTAATGACGATAAATGGATGGCGCCTCGTTTAAAAGCAGCCCCTAAAACCACAGCTAAAATCCAATTTAGAAACAATTGTACGTACCTGTTAACCGGAGGCTTTGGCAATATAGGCACCCTGTTAATTAACTGGATGATTCAAAAAGGCGCACGCAATTTTGTATTGGTTGGTCGTAGTGAAATAACATCGGCACGCAAGGGTCTGGTTAATGCCTGGGAAAAACAAGGCTGCCGTATTGAATATATAAAGGCCGATGTAAGTAATCGGGATAATTTAACCAGCGAATTAAGTAAACTGAATGATCTGCCGCCTTTTGCAGGGGTTTTTCATACAGCGGCAGTGCTGAATGATAAACTATTATCATCGCACGATGCAGACAGCTTTACAGCGGCTTTTGACGGAAAGGTACAGGGCGCATGGAACCTGCACCAATTAAGCCTGCAATGGCCATTGGATCATTTTGTCATGTTTTCTTCAACGGCATCAATACTAGGTAATCCCGGCCAAACCAATTACGCGGCTGCCAATTACTTTTTAAACAGCCTTTCCTCGTTCCGCCGCGCACAACAGCTGCCTTCATTAAGCATTTGCTGGGGCCCCTGGGAAGGCAGTAACATGATCACCGGGCTGGACGATACCTTCCAAAGCGTTGGTATCCAGTTATTACAGCCCGAAATAGCATTCAACGCTCTTGAAACAGCCCTGCAACAAAAAACAGCTGGGGTGGTTGCCGCCATTAGCCTGCAACCGGAACGGTTTATGGCAAACAGCCCACATTGGCTGCATCAGTTTTTACCCCCGGAATGGCAAGTTGCTCAAACTGAAAATAACATGGTAGCTGAAAAAGTAAGTTTTGATACCGAAGATGGGGCTTTGTCAATGCTCGAAAAACTGGCCAGAGCCATTTTACAACTTGAACCCGACGACGTGCTTAATGTACAACGACCTTATTTTGAAATAGGCTTTGATTCTATTATGCTAAGTGCTCTTCAGGGTAAAATACGTAGCTATACGGGTATCAATGTTCCAATTTCGCAGTTTTTTCAGTATCCTACGCTTAACTCGCTCGCGGGTTATATTATGCAATCTTCATTGCCTAAACGGCCTTTAGCCAAAAGCCGTGAAATTATAAATACCCACACCATATCCGACGAGTTAAAGCAGCAAGTAAGCCTGCTGTCTGATAATGATATCACCGAATTATTAAATCAATATTAAACCATAATGCAAAAATACTATATAGGGCTAGCCAGTACATTTCATGATTCTGCAATTGCTATAATGAATAATGAAGGCCAGATTCTATTTGCCGAGGCAACAGAAAGGCGTATGCAATTTAAGCGAGCATTAAACTGCCCTCCCGATAACTTTGATGTTGGCCGTATCCTGAAAAAGTACTGCGATACCGGGGCCGACTTTGTAGTGGCCACTTCGTGGAGCGATAATTACTTGCAGTTTTTGAACCGGTTGGAACGATTTGGTTTCTTTTCCGAAAAAACGCTTCAGAACCCGCTGCTAAAACAGCATTCAAAGTATTTGTTCTCAAAAAACTCCATCTATACCGTTCTTAAATTGCAGCATCAGTTTATGAAAAAGGTTGGAACGGGTATACTGTTAAACGTTAACCAGCATTTCCCGGGAAGCAGCGTTACTTTCAAATCTTATCAGCATCACCTTACTCACGCGGCCTATGCCTGTTATTCGAGCCCGCATGCGGATGGTGCTTGTTTAATAATGGATGGTTTTGGCGAAGGAAGCTCTGTTTCCCTGTTTGATTACCGGGACGACAAATTGAAACAACTGTGGTTTCACAAAGGCCCCGAAAGCCTGGGTTGGTTTTACGAACTAGTTACCGACCTTTGTGGTTTTGATTGGTTTACCGGAGAGGAATGGAAGGTTATGGGCCTAGCCCCCTATGGTAAGGTAAATCAGGATTGTTACATACTTTTAAAAGAATTGTGCCAGTATAAAAACGGGCACTTAAAATACCCTTCCGAAGAAAGAATAAAAGAAATACTTACCGCTTTAATCACATTTAAACGCCCAGGAGGCAGTTCGCCCTGGGAGGCCGCCGATCTGGCTTATACCGGGCAATTGGTTTTTTCTGAACTGGCTTTGGATTTATTAAAAGACGCCGAAGATCTGCAGCTTTCGCAAAATCTTATTATTGGCGGGGGCTGTGGTTTAAACTCATCTTTTAACGGCACCGTTGTAGATAAAACAGGTTTTAAAAATGTATTTGTACCCTCGGCACCCGCCGATGATGGTAACGCCATAGGTGCCGCAATGCTGGCTTATAAAGAAGATAATCCAACTAAAATAGTTGGTTCTAAACCGTTTTTCTCGCCATATCTGGGCTCGTCCGTTTCCGACGAAACAATAAAGCGCTTGGTTCAATTGGGTAAGATCAGTAAGGTAAGGCATTTGCCTTTAACCGTTCATAAAGAAACGGCCAAACTACTGTCCGAAGGTAAATTGGTAGGCTGGGTACAGGGTAAGGCCGAATTTGGCCCCCGGTCGTTAGGTAACAGAAGTATCCTTGCCGATCCTCGGCCTCAGAATATGAAAGAGATCATTAACGCGAGAGTGAAATTTCGTGAAGAATTCAGGCCTTTTGCCCCATCTATCTTACACGAGTTTGGCGAAGAATACTTTGTAAATTATCAGGAAACACCATATATGGAGCGTACACTGATATTTAGAGAAGAGGTAAAGGCTAAAATACCTGCGGTGGTGCACGCCAATGATACAGGCAGGCTGCAAACCGTAAAAAAAGAATGGAACCCATCGTACTACAAACTAATTAGCGCATTTAACGATATTACCGGGGTGCCTATAGTACTAAATACCAGTTTAAATATAATGGGTAAACCAATTATACACTCGGTAGAGGATGCCATAGGTATGTTTTACACCACCGGCTTGGATGTTTTGGTACTTAACGATTACATCATAGAAAAATAGCACGTAATGAAATAATTAAGATAAAGCCTTTCCTAAAAACCTATATAACCTAACACCATTATGCAAACATTAAATGAAGATCAGTTTTATCTGAAGCAGAATATTCAGGTAGAACCGCTTGTAAACGGATGGTATGCCTGGTTTCACCTCATACCGCCTGCTACATCTGCGCTTAACTTTCTGGAGCGGCACGTGGCTATTATGGAATCATATGTTGATGCGCCTCTATTACATGCAGCAGCGGTTTGTAACCCTGCAATGCGCGGGGGGCCGTTTATTGATCTTAAAGGCAAGCGGGTTGATGAAGTAAGCTGTTTACTAGAAGATTCAACCGAGAAAAATCAGCATATTATAGAATTTGCCCGGGCAATACGCGAATTGCAACACTTGCTGATTAACAAGGCTAAAGGGCAGTCGTTAGAGAGCCTCTACCAAGAAGTGCCCGAGATATTAAGGGGCTATGTTGAGCTGGCATACGATCTGTTCAATAATCCAACCTTTCGCTTTTTTGAATCGCTTTTGTATAAAAGCCCTTACTACGCCATAGCATCTCAAAGCGTAAGGTTATCCGAAATTGTAAAAGATGCTGACCGCCCCTTTATTTTAAGCACACCCCGGTTAAATGAAAAAGGGAACGTAAACTTAACTATCCCTTTTAAAACCGCGGCCCTTGATGATCTTTTCAGGATGAAAAAAACAGCCGGTTCTGTAGATCGTTTGGTAAAAGAGCTAGAAGTGGGCGCAGAAGAAGAGAAAATATTCCGCGCGTTTTTTACAAAAGAGGAGCCAGCTATATACGAAGGTTATAACGGAAAAGATATGCGGATAAGGTACTTTGGCCATGCCTGCATACTAATAGAATCTAACGGTGTATCGATTTTAATGGACCCGGTTTTAAGTTATACCTATGAATCTGATATTTCAAGGTATACCTACGAAGATTTACCCGATACCATAGATTATGTACTTATATCGCACAGCCATCAGGATCATATACTTTTAGAAACTATGCTGCAATTAAGGCATAAGGTTAAAAATATAATTGTCGGCAGCAATATTGATGGCGCTTTGCAGGACCCCTCGCTTAAACTTGCTTTTCAAAATATGGGTTTCAAACAGGTTATCGAGCTTAGGGAGTTTGACGAAATTACTTTCCCTGGAGGTTCAATAACTACATTGCCGTTTTTGGGCGAACATCACGATCTTTTGATCCACAGTAAACTTGGTTACCTGATAAAAATACAGGATAGGACAGTATTATCCATTGCCGACTCGTGCAATATAGAACCCAAACTTTACGAACGCGTTTATGAGCTTATTGGAGATGTGGATGTTCTTTTCCTCGGGATGGAGTGCGAGGGTTCTCCGCCATCGTGGGTATATGGCCCATTGTTCCCGGCTCCTATTCAACGTGAGTTTGACCAAACACGGCGCGGTAGGGGCTGCGATTTTAACGAGGGTATGGATATTATCCGGAGATTTAATTGCACCGAGGTTTTTGTGTACGCTATGGGCCTCGAACCCTGGTTGCGTTATATCCTTGGCCTACAGTTTTCCGAAGAATCTCACCCAATGATGCAGGCGCGAAAACTGGTTAGCGTATGCCAAAGCGAAGGCCGGAATGCAGAATTACTCTTTGGAGAAAAAGAGATATGCAAATTAAATAACGCGCCCGAAACTGTTTGATGTTTTTATAGCACATTACAAATACCATTATAAGCAAAAGCCTGTATACTACATATCAGCAGGCTTTTTGCTTTGGTACTTTTATGTTCTTATTAGGTTTTCCAGATATGATCAATAACCTGCTGGTAAGTACGTACATTATCAGCTATATAAGGCTCGTTAAGCATACTGGCATGCGGACCGCTGCCCTGGTAATTAAAAATTTCGCCGCCTGTAATTTCCTGCCAGGCCATTATTCTTTCCTGGTTATTGCGGTTTGTTTCCGAACAGATGTAATGAATATCCGTTTGCACCATCCCGCTATCTTCCAGCCCGTGTATAAACCGGGTTGAGGCTTCAATACGTTTGCGCATGGCGCTTTTTATAACCGGCGATGTTACAAAATCCTGCGCGAGCGGGTTATGCAGGTATTCATCAGCTATATTAACTATTTCCTCATCAGATAATGGTTCTACTGTAATAAACCTTCGCGAATCGAGCATAATTATACCTTTTACACGTCGTCCTTCGGCTTCAAGTAGTTTGGCCACATGGAAGCATACGCTCCCGCCTGCCGAAAAACCGCATAAAACAATATCGCCTTCGGGTTGCAGGTTTTGTACATAATTAGCCATTGATTGTAAGGTGTCATTATCAATAAAGTTTATTCCGTATACCCTGCAACGCTGCAAATGGCGGGCAAGGGCGGCAAATCCAAAAGCATAGCCAACAGCAGGTGGAAAGAAAAACAGGGTTTTAGCCGGATCGCCATCTTTCAATAATAAATGATCTGATTCCACCACGTCATACACGTTTTTTAATCTCGAACGGATGGCGACAGCAAGGCCGTTAATTGTACCGTCTTTATATAATTGAACAATTGGCAGTGTAACATTAAATTGTTTTTGGACTTCGCTCATCAGCCTCACGGCTTTTAAACTATGGCCGCCTACATCAAAAAAATTATCGTTTATACCAACGGTATCCAGGTCGAGTTCTTTTTTCCAGATGTTGGTTAGTGTTTGTTCAATAATATCGGCAGGTTTAGCATCTGTATCATTTATTCCATTATTACCGGCTGGCAGCGGGAGTTGATCTTTGTTTATTTTTCCGTTAAAGGTTAACGGCAGTTCGTCCAAAAATATAATATGGCGTGGAATAAACTGCGCGGGCAACCGCTCCGAAAGGTGATTTTTTATTTCTGCAATTTCCGGTAAAGCCGTATTATTTAAAGGCACCAGGTAGGCTATAAGCTCAATATCTGCACCCGGTGTTTGTTTGGCTATTACCAACGCCTTACTTATTTGAGCATGCTGTTGCAGGTGATGCATAATTTCGCCCGGTTCCACGCGGAAACCCCTTATCTGTATCTGATCGTCCTTACGGTTTAAATATTCTAAAGTACCATTGGTTAGCCAACGGCCATAGTCGCCGCTGCGGTACATTTGTTTCCCGGTATTGAATGGATCGGGTATAAATTTATGAGCCATTAACTCGGGCCGGTTATAATAGCCCGCTGTTACGCCGTTACCGCCTACAACAAGCTCCCCAAAAACACCTGCCGGGCAAAGCTGTAACTGGTTATTTAACACATATACCGAAGTACCCGGAATAGGCCGCCCAATAATAGATTGCTGCGTTGCATGTGTTATTTCATCCTTAGTTATATGATGCCAGGTAGCGTGTACGGTTACTTCGGTAATACCATATAAATTAAACATGGCAATATTACTACTTCCGTTTATATTTAACCATGGCTTAAGTTTAAATGCATTCAGCTTATCGCCGCCAAACATTACCATCCTTAATGGCGTGGCTGCCAAATCGGTATTTGCAGTAACCATATCTTCCAGCAGGAGGTAAAATGCGGCAGGTGTTTGATTAAGAATAGTTACCCCTGTTTTTTGCAGTAACTGTCTAAACCCAGCTATATCCCTTACCTCGTCGCGCTGTGGGATATATAGACGCCCGCCATTAAGTAGAGCCCCAAATTGCTCCCATACCGAAAAATCAAACGCATAAGAGTGGGTCATTATCCAAACATCATCGCTGTTAAATTGTAGCCAATCTACCTTTTGCTCCAAAAGGTTCATCAGGTTTAAATGAGTTATCAAGCAACCTTTGGAGAGTCCGGTGGAACCCGATGTATAGATCACATAGGCTAGGTTATCTTGTTTTACAAGGGGTAATATCTTTTCGTCAACCGGTAATGGTGGCGTATCTTCAAGCAGTAGTGTTTGGGTTGCGGTTATGCTTTGCAGTTTTTCAATTAATTCCTTTTGGGTGATAATTAATTTGCACGAGCTATCTTTAGCAATAAAGCTAACCCGCTCTGCCGGGTGTTCAACATCCATCGGCACATAAGCCGCGCCGCAATAAAAAATACCCCAGATAACTATCGGGATGTTTACTGAGGGGGGCAAATAAATACCGATCTTATCTCCGGGTTCAATGTGATATTCTTTGATAAGCCATTGCGCCAATTGTTTGGACGATAGCTCAAGCCGGCCGTAAGTAAGGGAGTGTTGCCCGTCTTCAATCGCTATCTTATCCTTATTTAAGGCACAGGTGTTATTAAAATAGTCAATAATGGTTTTTTGTTGATCGAAATTTCCTGTAGAATGGCTCCAGTTCAATAATTCTTCCCTCTCTTTCACGGTAACCATCTCGGCATGGTTTACCAGTATAGTTGGAGTTTGGGCTATTTGCTCAATAATTTGATGAAAATGTCTGCTAAACTTTTCCATCCAGTCATCAGTATAAACATTCCTGTTAAAGGCAAAATTAATATGTACCTGTTCGCCAGGATAAATAATTACCGCCAGCGGATAATTTGTATGGCCAAAAGTGCTTTTTGATGATATAGCGATGCCCGAACCATCCGATTCTTCCTGTACCGAAGTGAGGGGGTAATTCTCAAACACCAGCAAATGATCTATCATATTGTTGTTTAGAACAGAACAAGCCTGAACCTCGGGCAGGGGTAAATATTGATGTGACTGGTAATTATGCAAGAACGAGGTAAGGTTACTTAGCAAATCGCTAACGCTGGTTTCATCGTTCCATTTTACACGCAGAGGTATGGTATTGATAAATAAGCCCACCATACTTTCAAAACCATCTAATTCGTAAGGGCGGCCCGCAACTGTTATCCCAAAAACGGTATCGTTGGTGTCATTATACTTGCCCAGTAAAATGCCCCATGCAGCCTGGAAGAAAATATTTAAGGTTGTTTTTTTTGAGTTGCAAAGGTTTGTTATAGCTTTTGTAAGTTCCACACTTAAATTAAAGGTGAACGATCCGGCATCGTAAATACCAGCATCCGCGGCCTGAACCGGGATCGGAAGTGAGGTTATAGTGTTAAAATCGTTAAGATACTCGGTCCAAAAGCCGGTTGAGTTATGTTGTGGGCGCAGTTTTAACCATTCGAGGTATTTTGTAAATGATGTATAGTTCGGCCAGGTATAAGTAAGGTTGTTACATAGTGCATAATAACTACTAAGTATACCCTTCATTATCACGTTAAAGCACCAGCCATCCATAATAATATGGTGGTAAGCCAGCAAAATTACATGGGTATCATCACCTGCCTCAAACAGGTTTATACGCAGCGGTAAATCGCTTTCCAGATCAAAAGCTTCATCTATCCATTTTTGGCGGATTTGGTCGATAACCGCCTGCCCCTGTTGGGTTGCTGCCGATGGTATGTTTTGAATCCCTGTTATAAAATCTGCCTCCCGGCGGATCTGTACCACCGGAGACGAAGACTCGTCTGAAGTAAATCTAACGCGTAAAATATCATAATGATCAACAGCTTCTTTTACCGATCTTTTAAAGGCTGGTATATTCATTTTACCTGTAACCTCAAATTGCCTGATCACAATATTGGCCTTTGAATTTGGGAACGCCTTATAATGAAAATACATGGCTTCCTGCATTGGCGACAGGCTATAATTAACAAGAGCCTCTTCAGGTACTTCACTTAATACGTCTTGTTTATCATTAATATCTTCAGGTTTTAAGTGCTGCGCAAGGCTACCAACCGTAGTGAAATTAAAAATATCTGCCAACTGGCACCTTAACCCCTGGCGGTTAATCTTAGCTATGATCTGGATCGCCTTGATAGAGTCACCTCCGAGAAGAAAAAAATCGCTTTGCGGTGTTATGTTTGCCTGGTGCAAAACCGATGCCCATATCTCTGCAATAATTCTTTCGGTGTCTGTAAGCGCTATATTTTGTTTTATAGGGTCTGCTATATACCGATAAGGATCGGGTAGGGCCTTGTAGTCTACCTTGCCATTAGCAGTAAGCGGTATTGTTGTAATACGGATAAAAAAGGCAGGTATCATGTATTCGGGAATGTGCTGCTGTAATTGCATACGTAGCAGCAATATATCCGGCTCATTTTCAGCTTGATAATAACCTACCAACTCTTCACCATAATGGGGCGCTTTTATTACACTTAGTATATGTTTGGCAATGCCGCAATGCTCCAATGCAAGTTTTATTTCCGAAAGCTCAATTCTGTGTCCGCGTATCTTAACCTGGTCGTCTATTCTGCCTTCAATACAAATATTCCCATTGGTAAGGCGGTAGGCCATATCACCTGTACGGTATAACCTTACCAAGTCGCCTTGTATGTTTTTGAGGATGAATTTTTCCTGGTTTAGTTGTTCGCGGTTATGGTATCCCTTTGATACACTTTTGCCGCTAATATATATTTCGCCGCGTTCGCCCGGTAAAATAAGAGCTCCCTCCGCATTTAATATGTAGGCGCTTACATTATTTATCGGTTTGCCAATAACCGGTTTTGCAATAAAGTTTTTAAGCTTACCGGGTTCAATGGTATTGAAAATCACACCAACAGTAGTTTCGGTGGGGCCGTAATGATTAACAAAAACAACATCCTTTTTTATAGCTTCAAAGTGTTGAAGAATATTTGTGTCAATTTTTTCTCCACCCGAAATAATTAATCTTAATGCCGACTGTTGAAGTGTTTTTATATTACCGGCACTAACCATTAAATAAAATACCGATGGGGTAAGTTTTAAAAAGCTGATGTTTTGTTCTTTAATATATTCAACCAGCCAATCGGTATTTTGCCTTTGGCTTGCAGGTAATACATGCAGCGAAGCGCCCGATAGCAAACATCCCCACAGGCTTGTATATCCCAGGTCATACGCGTATGATGCCTGCAGCAAGCTTTGATCTGCCGGTGAAATAGAAAAGCATTGCCGCAACCAATCGGTATAGTTTAAAAGGTTAGCATCGGTTACCATAACACCTTTAGGCATACCCGTTGTGCCCGATGTATAGATCATGTATGCTACCTGGCTTGCACGCCGCGATACCTTTGTTTGTGATGATATTTCAGTTTTCAAAAGCTCGTCCATCAATATCATTGTAACTCCGTTGTTATCTACAAGATCAGCCAGTTTTGAGTTAGTGATAATACAAACAGGTTTAGCATCGGCAATAATATGTTTTAAACGCGCAGCCGGATTGCCCGCATCAATTGGGATGTAAGCAGCACCGGCCTTTAGTACGGCCAACATACTTACGGCCAACCACTCGTCTTCATCCATCATAATCCCAACAAAATCATCAGGTTTTATTTTACATAAATGGATGAGGGACGCTGCTGCTTTTTCGGTTAGTTCGTCAATTTGCTGGTAGGTAAAAGCCACGTTTTGTGTTTTTACTGCAATGTGATTTGGATATAATTGAGCAATGTACCTAAATCTGCCAGCAACATCTTCTGGCAGATCATCCCCCGAAATTGTAGTAGGTAATGATAGCTGTGATGCATAATGTCCGGCTATTTTATCAATAGCTTCGGTTAAACCTGTGGCTACATAATGTAGGTTTGCTATAATAATTTCTGCAAAATAATTAATGTCGTTTTCGGTTAAATAGCGATCATCATACATCAAACTAAATATGGTTTGGTTTGCCGATGCAACAACCTGAAATTTTAATTTGGCCGGGTGCAATAATTGCGAGGCATTGATAAGATAGGGGCTCTGTGTTTTTAAATATCCAAATTGATAGTTAAACTGAGCGGTTTCGGGCTGTGAGTAATAAAACTGATAATAGCGGGCAGTGTCCATTTCCTCATCGGCCTTTTTCAGGCCAACTTCTGTATTAAATTCCCTATACAGCACAAACGGAATTATTTTGGTAAGAATCCCCATTGTATTGTTCAGTTCATCAAATTCGCGCCCATGACACTCTATCCCGATATGAACATCATCAGTAGTGCTAAGCGAACAGATGAGTTTAGAATAGGCTGATAAAAAAAAGCTCTCTTCGCTTACCTGTTCTTGTTCAGCCTTGTTTGTTATAAGGTTCTTTAAATCCTGAGGTAATGTAATATTTATGCTTTTTAAATTGTAAGCATCGTCCATAGGCTGTTGCTCCAACCTTAACCGGCATAAAGCAACTGCCGGTTTCTGTTGCCAGTAATTTACCCCCTCAGCAGCCGATTGCTCATCGGTTAAAAGCTGGTATTGCCATTCGGCAAATTGTATATAGCTTATATCTTCGTTTACACTTGCATTATCGCTGTTCAATAATTGCTCACGTAATAAGAGCAAGCCTGTGAGGTCGGTACAAACAGGGTGGGCGGTGAACGTGATAATCAGCTTATCATTTCCCTCCTCAATGTTTACCCTAAGCAGTGGCATATGCTGCATTAAGGGGGCAAACTCCTCTTCGCCCGTTAATATCTCGCCATAGCTAAAAGCAACCCGCAAAGTATCACCAACAGACTGCAATACGGTATGATCGATAGAATCGGTAACAAATTCAAACTTAAACGAGTTGTATTGATCTAAAATACCGGTCAGTTTTTCCGTTATCTCTCCTGCCGAGCCTGTTGTTTCAAAACTAATGCTGCAATATGACGAACCATGTGCGGCAAACTGCACAACTGTTTTTTGCTGGGGCGAAAGCTTATAAGCTAAAGTATTCATATATGGTATTATTATTCTGGTCTGAATTTTTTTAGATCCGGATAGTGGCGTTCTGCTTTGCGCAGATAGGCATCAAATTCTATTTGCATACCAAGCGGGTTGGCTATCCATTGTTGTGTAAGCCTTGCTACTTCGGGTTCAACGGCCACAGGTTTCCCTATTGTGTGTGCCTGTATGTTTACATGGTAGGCATGTTCGGCTGCAATCATTAACATTGCCGCTGTTTCAAGCTCATTGCCCAACGTTAAGGTACCATGATTACGTAGTAATAAGGTATGGTTATCCTTGAGGCTATTGGTTAGGTTATTACTTTCCTCATCCGATAACACCGGGCCGTTATACTCATCATAAATCGCGTGTTTTTCAAAAAACATGCACGATGTTTGATCTATGGGCTCAATGGGTAAGCCCAGTGATGTAAACACTGTTCCTAAAGGCGAATGAGTATGTACGATGCAATGAACATTGGGCTTGGCTGCATGTATGGCGGCGTGTATACAAAATCCGGCTACATTTACAGGATGTGATCCTTCAACAACATTACCTTTCCTATCAACTGTAATCAGGTTGTCGGGTGTTACTTCTTCAAAAAATAAACCAAAAGGATTTACCCAGAATAATTCTTGTTCGCCGGGTACCTTAAATGAAATATGTCCGCTTATGCCTTCGTCCAGCTTTTCCATCGCCAGGATACGGTACAGGCCAGCCAGCCGGTAACGGAGCCATGCTATAGTTTGCGGCCGTTCTTTATTGATAAAAAACGAAGATGTTTGCTTGCGGGCCAATGCAATGGCTGCGTCTGCAATATCTGTTGTTGCTTTGGTATCATGTTTATTGGTAAATGGGTCCGACATGGCTACTAAAACCTTTCGTGGACCATCAAAAGGATGCCTGCCGTGTGCAAAACGCATGTTATCTAACCAAAGTACATCGTTGTCTTCCCATTTAAAAACCACTTTGGCTTTTTGATAAGCACCTGTAATTGCATCAAACTCCTGGGATGTAATAGGTTGCTTATTGCCGCAATAACTGTTTCTTGGCAAATGGTCTTCGCCAAAGGTTTCCTTTAAAAACTCCTGCATAGAAGCATCGCGACTTTGCAGGTTAAATAAATGCGCCTGATTAAACCACAAATGCTGGCCCGTAACCGGATGTTTTACTACAGCCTGCGCGGTATAGCGGGTTGTTAAAACATCATCGGCTCTCCAATCACATGCAATGCCTTGTTTTTTGCAATGTGCTTCAACTTGTTTTTTATCGTCGGTTCCAAAAACCTGTTGCCAGGGCAGGTCAATACCTTTGTAAAAATTACGTACGTAAGTAACGCCATGCTGCGCAAATTTTTCGCGTAGTGAAACCGGCAATAAGTTGTATACAAGTGCCGAGTCTGCAATTGGGGTTTCGCCGCCTGTAGATGTCGCTATTTTGCAATAGAACCATATTTTTTGAGGCCATGTATCCGTATACGAATGCTCGTTATGCATTGGGATAAATTGGTCTTTAGGATACTCGGTAGATGTATAAACTTTATCGCTTACCCGTGTGCGTGGTGTTGATGGTTCGGTATAATCAAGCAGCTGGCTGGTGAACGATTGGCAAAGGGTTTGAAAGGTTGCATCTTCCATTGTATTAAACCCTCTGAACAATACGGCGCCATATTTTTGATGGAGGTTGTTTAAATGAGCCTCATTATTTTTTGCCCAATCGGCAAGGTCAACAGCTGCGCTTTGCGAAGTGATCTGCACATATTTTGTTCCTAGGCCGTTTCCGTCAATTACCTGTTCTTTAATTGTAGGATCAATTTTAACCCCCTGCGGAACGGTGCCTTTTAGTGATTGTAATAACTGAGATCGTAATTGCATAATATCAGGTGTTAGTTATGTTCCTGTAAGTTTTTAAGTAATTGATATGATTGCTGGCGTAAATTACTTTTTGTGCCGCTTTGCGGATGCGATAAAAAGTTTTTTAACAACTGCTGCGGCGATCGGCTTAAGTTAATTATTAGTGCTTCCCACTGTTGTATGTACGATATGATAAGGCTCTCATCGTAAACAGCTGTTTTGTATTCGGCATTTAGCGTTAGGGTATTGTTGTGCGGTTGTACAGTAAAGCTCAAATCAAATTTGGAGCCCTGCATCCCAATGTTTAACTCTTCCACAGTAAAACCATCATTGGGAGCCGCAACTCCGTTGGAAAAATCATTATACACAAACCTTGTTTTAATAAGGGCGCTCAGTTTTATACCTTTTTCGTGTTGTATAAGTGCCGCTAATTCATCAAACGGAAAGGCCTGGTACTGCATATCCTGCAAAAACGAATTAGTGAAATTGTCGAAAAAGTCTTTTACAGTTAATTGTTCGTTTGCTTGCACTATTACAGGCATCATATTAACAAAAAAACCAGCTACGTTTTCCATATCCGGATGGATTCTGCCCGATACCGATAAACCAAAAACAAAATTTTTATTATTAGACAGGCTGGCTAATAGTACAGTATAGCTATAAAGCATTACCTGGTTTGCGGTACAGTTCCACTGCAGGGCGGTATCATGTATCTGGCTAACGGTTTCTGGCTGTAAGGTTACGTGTATTGTATTGCCCTGATTATTATCAGGCTTGTGGCGGGATAAAGCAGGTAAGCGGGCAGCCTGTACATTCTGATCTATCCTTTGCAGCCAGTAAGCAGCATAAGCATCCTGGTTTTCGGCTATATGGCTTTGGAACCATTGAGCAATATCGGTATAACGAACTGTTACAGGCGGAAGCTGGAGTGTTTGCCCATTAATTTTTGCCTGATAGATGCTTACAAGCTCATTCAACAAATTCGTCATCGACCATCCATCGGTAATAATATGATGCATGTTCAAAATCACATAAAATTCTTGTTTAGCAGATGGCACTATCAATACGCGGATAAGAGGGGCCTGGTCTAAAGCAAACGGACGGTTACAAAATATTCCGGCCATTTCTACTATTTGTTCATGGCTCAATAGGGCATCCTTGTAAAAAGAAAGATAGAGGTCGGGGTCAATAGCCGTATAAATTTCTGATACGGGTCCATCGTCATGGAGTATAAATCGCGCCCTTAGCTGGTCGTGCCGTTGCACTATATCCGTAAAGCTGTGCTTTAAAATATCAGGATCATAGTTGCCTGGAATTTTAAAGGCATACGTCATATTATAGGCAATATCATTGGGTTGTAACTGCTGTAAAAACCACAACCTTCTTTGCGCCGGCGACAGGTTGTAAAACGGCTGTACGGGTAACAGCGGAATAGCTGCTGTTCGCGCTGTTACCGAGGTTTGCAACAACCCAGCCAAACTGCGTACCGTAGTGTGGCTAAATATATCGGGCAGGTTAATTTTGATATTAAAGCGTTGCTGAATACGATTGATGAGTTTTATAGCCAAAATGCTGTGCCCGCCCGAAGCAAAAAAATCGTCGGTAACCATTACATTGGTGCGGCCCAGTATTTGGTGAAATATATCAAGCAGTTGTTGCTCTGCATCGCTTACATTTGTAAGCTCGTTTTGCGGATGCTGGCAAGTTTGCAGGTAAATTTTCTCTAACTCGGGTAAATTAACTTTACCATTGTTATTAAGTACAAAACCAACCATCGGAATTATTGACGAGGGAATCATATACGCAGGTAAAAATTGTTTCAGATGTACCAATAATTCCTGCTCCGGATTTACTGCTGTTGTTTGAACAAAGGCCACCAACTCTTTATTTCCCGAAGGTGAGGTTACAATATGCGCTAAGGCTTTTTTTACCTGTTGGTTTTGCTCCAACACTTTCTCTATTTCCTGCAGCTCAATGCGATACCCGTTCAGCTTGATCTGTGTATCGGCCCGGCCTTTAAATTGTATGGTGCCGTCAGGCATCCAGCTACCTATATCATTTGAATAATATACCCGCTGGCCAGACTTAAACGGATCGGGCCTGAATAGTTTATGCTGTAATACAAAACGGTTTTTATAACCCCTTGCAACGTTAATTCCGCCAATTACAATTTCTCCGTTTATACCCGCCGGTTGCAGTTTATTAGTAGCGGGGTGTACAATGTAAATGTTTACATTATCTAATGGTTTACCAATTGATACTGTATTGTGTTGTACCCGGTTACCCGATATTGAGGATACCTCAACAGTGGTTTCGGTTGGGCCGTACATAATTATCAACTCTTTTTGAGTTTCAAATGCTATATCAAAAGCTTTTATCAAACCCGCAGTTACGGCTTCGCCGCTGGTTAATACCTTTGTCAGAGATGTTAATTGCTTTTGCTTACCAAAGGTTTGTACATACTCAACAAATATCTGGAGCATAGAAGCAACAAAGTGTATACGGGTAATGTTAAATTCTGCTATTGTTTTAATAATAGCTTCCGGGTTTTTTTCATCGCCGGCAGGCAATACATACAGTTTACTGCCACCCAATGCCCAGCCAAATAATTCGCCTACAGAAACATCAAATGTAAATGCGGTTTTCCATAGCCAGGTATCGGTAATGTTGGTGGGCAAATCGCGCTGCAGCCAACACAGGCGATTTACAACCGAGCTTTGTTCAATCATTACCCCTTTTGGCTTGCCTGTAGATCCTGATGTGTAAATAATATAAGCCAGATCGCCGGGTTCGGCCATTCTGTGTTCAATGTATAATGCATTCAGGCTGTTGTCTATTTTGCAATGCGCAACGGTTGTAAATGTAAGCGGCTTATCCTCATGTAAAATTAATACTGCGCCACTATCTTCGAGCATAAATTTTAAACGCTCTTCGGGCAGGTCCGGATCTAATGGTAAATATGCGGCCCCGGCTAAAATTACCGCATGTACAGCCGCAAGGGTTAAGCAACTGCGGGTCATGCAGATGGCTATTACTGTATCTTTTTCTACGGCTACCGCTTGTATTATTTTTTGAGCAATGCCATTTGCTAACCGTTGTAATTGCAGATAGCTTAACTGGAGCCCGGGGCCAACTATAGCCGGCAAATCGGTATAATAGTAATGTGCCGCCTGCAAAATTTGCTGCAGCGTGTTAAACTCGTTCCGGTGCGTATGTCCCTGCCCAAAAGATAATAATGTATTTTTTTCATCATCATCTATAATATCCAGATCACCTAATGATAGGGTTTCGTTTTGCTGGATGTTTTTTACCAGCGTTATAAAATTATGATACAGCCGTTTAATATAATCGTGATTAAACAAATCTGTACGATAATTAAAGCCTATACTAAATTTACCCGCCTGTTCTTTTATTTCAATACTCAGGTCAAATTTGGATTCGCTGATAATTTCGTCGCTGCTCATCGCATCGGGCTGCAATGGTGTACCACCCATCGTATTAATATAATTGAACAATACCGAAAACAAAGGGTGCCTGTCGCCTGTGCGTGTTATGTGCTGTTCTCGCAAAATGTATGCAAGGGGGTACCAAACATGCTCCATCAGTTCAATCATTTGTATGCCTGTTTGCTTAAGGTGGGTGGTAAAAGAACCATCATGCTGCACCCTGCAACGGTAGGGGAGCGTGTTTACCATCAGGCCAACAATATTATTCATTTCTTCGGTACTGCGGTTAGTAACGGGTATGCCTACCAAAAAATCATCCTGTAACGCGTAGCGGGATAATAATACCTGGAACGCGGTAAACAATACCGAAAATGGGGTAACTGATGATGCCATGGCCGATTGGTACACCCAGTTTGTTAAGCTGGATGGTAAAACTTCTTCGTATACCGCACCAGCAAAGGATGCATGGGCCGGCCGGCTTACGGGAAGGGGTAATTCCAGCGGACTGGGAAGTTCTGCCAAATGTTGTTGCCACCATTTTTTGTCCCTTATGTACAGGGTATCCTGCAAATAAGTATGGAGATACCAGTGTGCGACATCGGGATATTGAAATTTGGGTAGAGATAGCTCGATCCCATTATATAGCTGCAAAAGTTCGTTAATGAGCAAGTTATTTGAATGCTCGTCGGATATGAGGTGATGAACATCTAATACAAAACACACGGTATTATCGTCCTGGGCAATAATATAGGCTTTAAATAAAGGCGCAACGGCAATATCAATTATACTTCTGCCATGTAGCCATTTAGATGCTGTTTTGCCCTGAGCTGCTTCAAGATAGTGAACAGCGCCTTGCTGTGTAAACGTATTGCATACATCTTGTGCCGATAGTACTTCCTGATAAATCTGATCGCCATCTGTATTGACAAATTGGGTTCTGAGTGCCGCATGGCGATAGATCAATTGTTGTATAGCAGTTGATAACCTTAACTCGTGCGGCCTTTCGCTCAAGGTTACAATGGCAGGCATTTGGTAGGTGCAGCCAATGCCGGGTAATTGCTGTAGTACATACAGGCTTTCCTGAGCCGGTGTTAAGGGATAATATTGCTGTACCGGGGCAACACCAAACTGATGGGTAACACCTGTACCGATACTTTTAATGTGCGCAGCCAGCATTTGCAGGGTAGGCGCACGAAACAGATCGGGCAGCGATATGCTGATATTAAAATGTTTCCTTATGGCCGCGATTAAACGGATTGCGCTTAAACTGTGACCGCCATTTGCAAAGAAATCAAAATCAGGGCGTATCGGTTTTTCTAATACATCTTTCCAAAGTTTTAGCAATTGAAGTTGTACAGTATCATTAAACAGATGGCCATAGGTTGCCGGAGTCGAATCGGTCGCGTGGTTTGCTCTTAAACTTTTTTTATCAATTTTTCCGCTGCCTGATCTTGGTATAGTTTCTATCCAAACCAATTGCGACGGAACCATATAAGCCGGTAATAGTTGGATTAAATGAGTTTTTAAATCAGTTTCGTCAACCTTATTACCGATGTAAAAACCTACCAGGTTATTGTTACCGCTTAGTATTACAACAGCATCCGTTAAGCCTTCAAAACAAAGTATTGCCGCTTCTATTTCGCCCGGCTCAATGCGTTGCCCGTTAAACTTTAACTGATCATCGGCCCGGCCCAAAAATATTATTTCGCCATCGTTGTTCCACATGGCTAAATCGCCGCTGTTATACATAATCTGGTCAGCGGTAAAGCAATCATTTATAAAGCGTTCTGCAGTAAGCAACAAATTATTGTTATAACCCTTTGCAACGCTTTTGCCTGATATGTAAAGTATTCCGGGTATCCACGGAGGTAATACATTGAGCTGTTTATCTAATACGTAGAGCTGATAATTGAACATGGGTTTGCCTATAGGCACATAACTTTGCTCGTTGTTAAACGGCGAACATACAAACTGTGTGCAGTATATGGTTGTTTCGGTTGGCCCGTATAAATTAATAAGCTGTGTTTTATTTGTGCTATAAAGTAACCGGTTAAAGGTTTTTACTGTATTTAACGGCAAAGCTTCGCCTGCCGAAAAAACATACCGTAAACTGCATAAGTTTAGTAATTGTTTTTCGCTGGTTGCATCCAGAAAAATAAGTAGCAGCGACGGTACAAAGCATGTTGCGGTTACCCTTTCGCGATGAATTGCTTCGCCGATAAGCAGAGGATCGGTTTCGTGGCCCTGCGGCAGAAAATAAGTTTGACAACCCGAAAAGATCCAATAAAAAAGCTCTGTAACTGAAACATCAAAGGTTGCTGTTGTTTTTTGTAGCATACAATCATCAGGACCGAGGCTGTACTTTTGCTGCATATCATACAGCGCGTTTACAACGGCCCTGTGCTGCACTATAACACCTTTGGGGTTACCAGTAGAACCCGAAGTATAAATAATATAAGCGGCATCATTGGGGGCAGGCGCGTCAATATTGCTGCTGGTAGCAACATTGGTATCGCTTATATCATCCACATTCAACACTTTACAGGTGTTTGATAATTGGGGGATGGGAGCATTGTTATAGCATAATACAACTTTTATCTGGCAGTCATTAAGTATGTAATCGACACGATCGGCGGGGTGATTTATATCGATTGGCACATATACGCCACCGCGTTTAAAAATGGCCATTATACAGGCAATAAGCCATACCGAGCGCTGAGCAAAAACGGCTACCGTATCACCCTTTTTTACACCTTCGCGTATCAGGGTGGCCTCAATTTTGCCCGAAAGTATTTCAAGCTCATTAAGGTTAAAACGGTGCTGCTCGTCACTCATAAAAGTTGCCGCACCTGTTTTGCTTAGTTGCTGGTAGTAAAGCGAAAGCAGCGTATCGTGTTCCGGATACTCGTGTTTGCTGTTATTAAAGTTATTGAGGATGTTATTTTTTACACGCTCATCCAATATGGTAACCGATGAAAGTAGGCTGTTTTGTTTTACCGCGCTGCACAACTGGCTGGCAATTAGCGCAACATGGTCAAGCGCTTGCCTTATCATTGTTTCGGGATAAGCATCCGGTTTAAATGCCAGGCGCCATAACATTTCGGTGCCAATAGAAATATGTACAGACAATGGATAATGGGTTTCTTCAAAAACCTCCATTGCAGATATGTCAAATTGCGGAAACTCTGCCGAAGTCGTAATTTCTTCAACCGGGTAATCCTCAATTACCACCAAGTGGTTAAATAATGTATTAATACCCGCCCGCTGCTGTATATCCGCCAGCGAACAATATTGATAGGGAATACTTTGGATAAAGTTTGCCGAAATTGTTTGAATATAATCTGCCACGGCAATACCATCATCAACATTGAATGCAAACGGAATAGTATTGATACACATGCCCACTATATCGGTAGCATCCTCTACTGGTACTTGCCTGCCCGATACGGTAATACCTGTAATTACCTTGTTTACCTGGTTATATCTTGCCAGCAATATTCCCCAAATGGCGTATGCCATTGTATTAACGCTTACCTGTAAATGCGCGGCGGTTTGCTGTATCTGGCGGGTTAGCCCGGCATCTAAAACCGTATTTAATGACATTTGCCTTTCGTCTGCGTTTTTTAATCCATAGCCGGCAGGTAAACCTGTAATTTCAAAATCGTTATCAATAGCTAAGTGCAGGTGCCAAAACTCTGTTGCGGCTTTTTGTGGCTGTTGCTGCAGCCAGTTTAATATGCGCTGAAAAGGTACGGGTGGCTTTAAATCTATTTGGAGCTTGTTGCTTTGAGCGTTAATAATGGTAAACAGCTCTTTTAGCACAATGGCAAAGCTCCATCCATCTAAAATAATATGGTGGTACGAAAGGACAATCAACGTTTGATCGGTAAGATACAGCAGGCTGGCCCTAAACAGCGGGTCGGTTTGTAGTTGAAAAGAACGTTGTCTGTCGGCCTCGCAATGTTCAATTACAGCAATATGTTGTCTGGCTATATTTAAATCTTCGAGGTGCTGAACAGTAAGTTCGGGCTCCTGGTTTTCAAGTATCAGTTGCAGTGGTCTTGTGCCTCTGTCGGCCACAAACCGTGTACGCAATGCTTCGTGCCTTTTTATGAGGATAGTTAAACTGTTAAAAAAAACATCGCGGTTAACTTTCCCATTTATTAAAAAAGAATATTGTTCAAAATAGGCATTTACATCATCGCCCCGCAAGGCATAAAAAAGCATGCCTTCCTGTAATGGTGTTAGTATTTGTATGTTTTTTACTTGCATCGTTATATTAAATTAATGATGTCTTTAAGTTCTTCCTGATCCAGACCTTTATAATCAAAATGGTTACCGATATTTTGATCTGAATTTTCTGGCGAAAAATTCTTTATAATGTCTCTTAAACAATCAATATAAGATTGTTGAAGGCCTGCTATTTCATGATCTTCATACAAGTATTTATGGTACGAAACACCTATTTGCAATGTGCCATTGGTAATAATGAGTGTGAACAAAATGGTAGATGGAATGTAGATTGATCCACCTATGTTTTGTTGCTGCTCAGAAAGCGGGTGGATAAAGAAATCCTGATCACGGGGCATATCCAGTTGGCCCAAATAGTTAAAGCTAAACTGCGGTTCGGCATCAATCTTTAATACAGATGTTGCACCAGAGTATTTATCAACCAGGTATCCGGCGCCATTTCTGGGAACTACATTAAGGGACGCCTTTACAGTTGTAAGCATTTGCTGAACAGTAGCGCTTGTATGGTAATTAAGCAGGAACGGATATTTTGTAGTAAACCAGCCAATAGTGCTTGCATAAGCTTCAGTATTTTCCATTATGCCCCGCCCATGCGATTCGAGGTAGATAGCGTTTTGAGTGTTGCTGTTCCATAAATAGAGGGCTTTGGCAAGTGCTGCAAGTAAAACCTCCTGCATACTTGTATGCGATGACCCGATCTGTAATAATTGGTCTGTGTCGTGAGCCGATATCAAGATGTTTTTATATTGATAATGCTGATGAACCTGTTCGGTAAACCTATTGTTAAAAGGCGATTTTTTATTTAGGGCCTGTTCAATATTTTGCCAGTATTCTGTTTCTTCTTCCGCAAAACCATTTTTTGCTATTTGCTGTAACTGCTCAGACCATTGCCCGAAAGATGCCGACGGACTTAATACAACTTGTTCTTCCTGATAAAGGCGGGTCAGGTCGTCAAGTAAAATACGCCATGATATACCATCAACAATTAAATGATGTGCAAGCAGGAACACCAGATCATGATGAGGTAAACGGAGGAGCAGGCATTTGAACAGTGGCCCAGCTTCAAGATCGAAGTTTTTTTGCCAATACGTTGTTTGCTCAGCTATCCAGTTGTTTTGATCTTTATCAATAATGCCATCCCCGTTTATAATCATAAAATAATCGGCTATGGTATGGGCAGGCAATATTTGCTGTACAAGTTCAGCTCCCGAAGTATCGTACCGTGCTCTTAGCATATGGTGGTGCTGCCATAGCCTGGTTGCACAGTAGCGCAGCTTTTCTTCATCAACCCGGTTAACGGAACCTAATAGAATGGATTGGTTATAATGCGCGCGGTCGTTTTTACAGTCTTTAAAAAACTTAACCTGTATCGGTGTAAGCGGTATAATGCCACCGTTAACAAGGCTGTTATTGTTATCAATGGTGTTTTTATCTAAATGCAGCACCAATTCGGCAATGGTTGGATACAATAAAATATCGCGTACGCTTACTTGCAGGTCGTGCGCGCGCAAACGCGCCACTACCTGTATAGCTTTTATAGAATCGCCGCCAATGCTTAAAAAATGATCGTTTACACTTATCTCCGTGCGGTGAAGCACTTGTTGCCATATCTCGGCCATAAGCTTTTCGCCGGCACTTTGCGGGGCAATAAATGCTTGGTTCCGTTTTTTGTTAACCTCTGCGGGAGTTGGCAGCAAATCTTTATTTAGTTTGCCATTTACTGTGAGTATAAACTGCTCAACCGGCAATATATGCGCGGGTACCATGTACGGTGGCAGGTGTTGTTGTAAAAGTGCTGAAAGGCTGTTGCTATTATCATTATAGGAGTTTGAAGGGATATAGTAGGCGATAAGCTGCTGGCTATTATCATCGGCTGTAAAGCTACCTACATAAGTATCCTGAACTAAAGGCGAGCTACGCAAAATACTCGAGATCTCTTCCATCTCTATCCGGTATCCGCGTATTTTAACCATATCATCATTCCGGCCAATATAATTTACGTTGCCATCGGCCATCCAATACCCCAGATCGCCGGTTTTATAAAGTATTTCGGCAGCATTAAACGGAGATTGAATAAACTTTTTTGCTGTTAAAGCAGCGTTATTAAGATAGCCCGCGCCAACTGTTTTACCGCCAACATACAGCTCGCCTGCAATTCCGGCGGGGCATAGCTCACCCTGTTCGTTTAAAATATATATTCCAGTATTATCAATAGGTTTACCAATGAGTATAGTATCCGCTTTTTGCGGAACTTCCCATATCATACACCCAACGGTACATTCTGTAGGGCCGTACTCATTAAAAATCCTCATTGCGGGATTAATTGAGCGCAAAATATCAACATCATGCGGCAGCAAAGCTTCGCCGCCTACAATACAGGTTGAGATATTACAAGCCGATAAAGTAATATGCTGAAGCAGCCGGATATGTGATGGTGTAAGTTTTATGGTATCGCATCCGGTATCGCCATCAAATATTTTTTGAAGATGCACGGTAATCAATTCATCTTCGGGTGTAATGTATAAAGTTGCGCCTCTGGTAAGCGTACTAAAAACCGATGTTATTGTAAGATCAAAAGCTATAGAGGTAAATAATGGGAAGTTGCCTGCTTCGCCAGATGAAAAGTAGCACGATTGCGCCCATTTAAGATAATGCAAAACATTACTCATGGTAATTTTGCAGCCTTTAGGATTGCCGGTAGTGCCAGATGTATAAATGATGTATGCAATTTGATCTGGCTCCCACTTAGGAAGGTCCGGCAATTTATCTGTATTTGCAGGTTTCTGTATAAGGGCTTCAGCGGTTATGGCTTTAATACCTTCGTTCCATACCTCATTTGCCGAGTGTGTAATTAACAGTTGAGCGTTTGAACTTTTTAAAACATAATCTATACGGCTTTGCGGATATTGCATATCGATAGGGATATACGCCGCGCCCGATAGCATTACAGCCCAAATAACCTGTATCAGTTTTTCGCTGCGCGGAAGATGTATTGCTACTATATCGCCGGGTTTAATTGCAAACTCTGTAATGAGCGTATTAGCCATTTGTCGGGCCGTATTGTATAAGGCCTGATACGAAATGTTTTGATTGTTAAACCTAAGCGCAGCATGATGTGGTATTTGCTGGCTTATATTATACAACAGATCTGGCAGTGGCGTAAACGGTATATCCACTATTGGGCCTTGTGATATATTTTGTAATAAATTAGTTTTTGATGCCGCATCGGCAAGGCTCATTGAAGATAAATTTGCTATGCTTTGCTGCCCGGCAATTTCTGTAATAAGCTGCCCAAACTGCGATACTATAGCTAGTATAGCATCCGGTTTAAAAGCATTGCTATCGTATTGTAAAGATGCTTTAAGGCTATGCTGCTGCCCGGTTATCACTAATTTGAGTGCAAAAGGCTCGCTGCAGTAAACTGCATCAATTTGTATAATGTTATTTTTAAGCCACGTTGAGGGAAAAAGATCATGATCCAGGTATTCAAACGCGGTGGGTGTGTACGGCATTGTCAAAATGTTTGTACCCCAAACAAAATAATCGCGGTAGGTTTCTATCAATTCAATGTTCTCGGTCCAGTTTTTTAAACTTTCAGTTTTTGCCTCATCATCATATACATTAAACGGAATGCTTTTTGAAAATGGCCCCAGTATTTGCCTAAATTCATCAGGCTGCCTTCCTGATGATATCCATGAGGTACTCCAATGTTGCCCTAGGTAATATTTACTTAATAAAAAGCGCCATGCCATCCATAAAATATCGGGCTGTTTAACCTGTAGCGCGGTTGCTGTGTTTTGCAAAATATTGGGCGCGAGTGGTATGCTAACCGAGGCGTACTCTTCCTGCCCAGGAGTAGTTGTGCCGGTTTTTAGGGTGATATTGCCTGGCTTTTTAGTTACTGTCCACAAGTTTGCAAGTTCGGGCGGTATTGATGGAGCTTCTTCTAAAATACTCTCCAGCCAATCGGTATATTGGGTATATTGTAGAGGGGTTTCGGTAACAGCGTCGGCTTCTGTAAGCGAGTAAATAATGTAATTTACCGACCAGTTATCAAGCAAGGTTACCGGAGCAGATACACCGATATATTTTACCTTATCACTCTCAATAAACACCGCCAGATGTATCCCATTATTGTTTTGAAGGCGTTGTTTTTTATATTGGGCAATGATCGCGGCTTCATCAGTTTCGGTGTAGTCAATAAAAGATATAGGAACCGTTTTCTCTACATCAACGCTTTGAAAGGGATGTTTAAAACCTTCATTATATTCAAAGGTAGTTTTCAAAATATCATGTGCCGCTACCAACTGCTGCCACCTATTTTCAAGCTGGGCCCGAACAAGATTCTGGTCTATCCTGAACAAGGCATAATTTAGTAAGCAGCCATCCCACTTTTCTGCAAATACTCTTTTCTGAAATGGCGATGTGTTATATACTGGCATAATATTTTTTTAATTCTTTTTAAAAAAGTTTTTGATACTGTTGGTTTGCTCTGCTTGCATTGTGTTTTTTTCGTTGTTAGCAATAGCCGAAAACAAATCGCTAACGGTAATGGAAGGTTGCTCATTTAACAATAGCAGCATATTTTCAAAACGTTGGGTGTGCTGTTTAATATTGGCAAGCGAAAAGTACCGGGCATTGAACATACATTGAACAGAAATATCATCTTTGCTGAGCCTGTAGTGAAATTCGAGATCAAACTTTCTGGCCATAAACTGATCTTCATTTTCGGTAGCTGATATGGATAGTCCGGGTAAATTACCATCTGCTTTATCGGCATCGTAGTACAGGTCAAAATCATCTACATGGAGTTCTACAAGTGCTTTATCTTTACCCAGGTCATAAGAAGAAGGTACCCATTGCGCGGCGTAATCTGCAATGTTATCCGGCTCAATAAAGCTCATATATTGTTGCTGAATATTGGCTATTAGCTGATGTACAGGTTCATCAGGGTTAGCCGTAATAACAAACGGAACGAGGTTCATAAACAAGCCAATTGTTGGGTTCCATTTACTTTGATAACGCCCGTGCAGTGGTGTTAAAATAGATAAGCTTGGCTGCCCGGTATGCTGCATTAGTGCCAGCATTTGAAAGCCATTAATTAATGGCAGATAAGAAATGGCATAAGTATTTGATAAATGTTTTAACGCGCTATAAGCTTCGGGTTTAAAGTGCTGCTGCCATGTTTGTATTTCGCTGATCTGGTTTGTTTGTATGTTATCCTTTAACAATGATGTAGCTGCTATAGCCTTACGGTTTACAGCTTTAGGCGTATAGCCGGATAACCACAAGGCATATTCGCCATAGCCCGAAGCCTGGGTTAATTCATCACCTGTTTTATCAATTAATGACGCATATAGGTTAAGTACCGATGTAAGCAATAACCTAACCGACCATGCATCACCAATAAGATGGTGCAGCATAAACGCGAACTGCCATTTATTACCGGCAAGTTTAATTAGTGCCAGCTTACACAAAGGGTCTTCCTCGGGATTTACCAATTGCAGCAGTTTTAATTTGATGAACGATTCTATCTCGGTTGCAACATCAGCGGCCCCGGTTAGGTCAACATATATAACCTGACTTTTGTCTTGCTCAACCGGCATAAAGCCTAACCCATTCTCATTAAGGCTGAAACGATAACGAAGCGCTGCGTGCCGGTCTATCATTATTGTTAAGGCCTTTAAAAACAGATCTTCGTTTAATGCGCCGGTTAACTGTAAGCCACCGGGCATTAAATATTTATGGCCGTTGCTTAAGTCCATATCAGCCCAAAGCTTTTGCTGCATAGGTGTGCAGGGTATCCATCGGCCATCGTCAGTATTAATTGTAGCGTCTGTTAGTTCAACCTCGCTAAGTTTTGATGTGATGACCTGTGCCAGATCGCGAATTTTGGGTGAGGTATAAATGTCGGAAAAAGTTATATTCACCTGCGTTTCGCGATACACCTGCGAGATCATCTGTATTGCCGATAAGCTTTGGCCGCCTGCGCTAAAAAAGTTACTGTCATGGTTAATAGCATCGTTTTGCAGTATGGCTTTCCATATATTTATCAGCAATGTTTCTGCGCTTGTTAAACTGGTTTTTAAAGCAGCTACATCTTCGTTTGCAATGGGTGATGGTAATTGGGAAAAATCTATTTTACCGTTGCTGTTTAAGCATATTTCATTAACTGATATAACATGATCGGGTACCATATAATCGGGCAAACCGGCTTGCATAGTATCCCTTAGCGGGTTAATATTAGTTGTGTTGTCATTTTCTAAAACAACATAGGCAACCAAAAACGGGCCCATGTTATTAAAAGTTTTATAACAAACAACAGTATTTTTAACAGCAGGTTGTTTCAGTAAAAACTCTTTAATGTCGCCTAACTCAACACGATAACCGCGTATTTTGATCTGATCGTCGCGGCGGCCTAAATATTCGAGCATACCATTATTTGTCCACCTAACCCAATCGCCCGATCGGTACCAGCGTTGGTTATCCTGTTTGTAAAATAGCTGTTCTGTTTGGGTGCTGTTTTTATAATATCCTTCGGTTAAGCCTGTTCCGCTAATATTTAATTCGCCAGGCACACCAACGGGTACTTTTTGGCCATTGCTATCAAGCACCCTTACCATTACATTTGCTATTGGCTTGCCAATAGGAATATTGATACCGATGTTATGTGGGTAAACCTCCATAAATGTGGTACAAACCGAATTTTCGGTAGGGCCATAGGCATTGAACAAGCGGAGCTTTGATGCAAAATTTAAGGCTACTGCAGGTAATAAAGCTTCGCCCGCAGAAATAAGCAATCTTAAATGAGCGAGCTCGTTTTGCGGTAAGGCCGCTAAGTAAGCCGGTGGAATAGTAGCAACTGATATCTGTTGCTCTTTTAACCAGTTGATAAAATGATACTGGTTTTGAATTAATGAGCGGCTGGCAATACCTAAAGTTGAACCGGATAATAAAGCAAGGAAAATTTCTGAAAGAGAGGCGTCAAACGCTGGTGATGAAAACCACAAGCATTTGTCGTGATGGCTTATTTCAAAGCCATTAAGCTGGGCGGTTATCATGTTGATAAAGCCCGAGTGCGGTATTACCACGCCTTTGGGCCTGCCTGTTGAGCCCGATGTAAATATCATGTAAGCCGGGCACGATGCATCAGGCGGGGTGGGTAAAGTAAAGCCATTGTATTTTTTAAGCTCCTCTGCTGTAATGGCAGCAACATCAACAGCATTAACAGGCTTACCGGCTTTGCCCGCAGCATTAAGAATTACAGACGCGTTAACTTCTAACAGAATAGATTCTATCCGTTGCTGCGGGTAATTGCATTCAATAGGCAGGTAAATTGCTCCGCAACGCATTAGTGCCAATAGTACTTGTATTGTTTTAATACTACGGTCGGCTATTACGGGTACAATTTCTCCGGGCTTTATCTGTAAATTATGTGTAAAATACCGGCTTAGTTGTTCGGCTTCTAATTTTAGTGCCCCGTAGCGTATTTCGCTGTGCTCGGTTATCAGCGCGGTTTTTTCGAGAAACTGTGAAGCCGTTTTTTCAAACCACGACCATATGGTTTCCTTTTCGTTCATCCAGTTTACGGGCAAATAGCCAAATGAATTTAACTGTTCGTTTTCGGCAGTAAGCAGCATCGGGATCTGTGCAACGGTTTGGGAAGGTTGCCGGATTAACTCAATGGCAATTTGCTCCAGATGAGTAGTAAGCTGCGCTATAAATTCGGCGTTATAAAAATCGGTAGTATAATCTACTTCCAACTGTATCTCCCCGGCTATCAGCGAAAAATTAAACGCTATATCAACTTTAGAGTCTGTTATTACATCCTGAAGTTTGCTAAAACGTATCCCCTCCATTTCAAAGTCGGATTTGTTTCCGCTTTCCTGGAAATTAACCAATATATTAAATAAGGCATCTGCCGCACCATCGTTTGTTCCTCTCAGATCGCGGGTAAGCATCTCAAACGGATAGTGCCTGTGCGCAAGTCCTTCCAGTAATAAATTGCGAATATCATTAACTAAAGTATCGGCCGGTTCGTGCTGTTTAATGGTATTACGCAATACAATGGTATTGAGGAAAAAGCCCACCTGGTTTTCAAAAACCTCATCCTGTATCATGTCAACCGGTATCCCGATGGCCCATTCCTGCTGCCCCGAATAACGGTACAAAACCATTTCTACCAGCGCTATTACAATGGCCGAAAGGCCGCATTTTCTTTCGTTTGCAAATGCTTGCAAACGCTTAGTGCTTCCCTGGTTAAAAAGCTTTAAATAAGTGGCCGATTTATATTGCCTATTTATTGTTTGCTTCCCGGGGGCAATAACGGGGCATTTAGTTAGCTCGCCTTTTAGTTGCTGTGTCCAGTATGCCCGGCTTTCAGCCTGTAACGAACCTTTTTGAAGGTTGTTTTGCCAGGCGGCAAACTCTTTGTACTGGAATGCTGAAGCGGATACCAGGGGTGCTTTATTATCGGCAGCCGCTTGTTTATAATAGCTGATGAGTTGCGAAAAAATAATTTCTATTGCTCTGCCATCGCAAATGATATGGTGCAGGTTGAGCAGGAACAACGATTCGCTATCATTCAGTTTATATATGGCGGCCCGGTACAACGGAAATTGGGATGGATCGATATATTGCAACGCATGTTTAACGCATGTTTCTTTTATTTTTTGCTCATCAGGGTTTAACAGCGACCAATCTTCAAACGAATAAGAAAATTCTGAAAACGGATGAACTACCTGCCGCAAGCCTTCGGGTTTTAATGTAAAGGATGTACGGAGTGATTCGTGCTGTTGCATTAATGCCTCAAAGGCCATTACTAATGCACCGATATTTAAATTGCCTTTTATAATATATGCCGATGGCATATTATATGCGGCAGATTGCAGTTGGAGATGATGCGCCGTCCAGATACCCAATTGCGCGCCAGAGGCTTCATAATCGCTTTGGGGGGAAAGAACTACGGGCGCATTATGTTTTGTTAATTGTAAGGTATTAACCAGCGCTGCCTGTTGAAACAGCAGCGGATTATTAAAAATATCCTTTAACTGAAGATCGATCTGCAATAGTTTTTTTAACCGGCCAGCAAGTTGTGCCGCTTTTATACTTTGCCCGCCCAGGCTAAAAAAGTCGTCGTTCCGGCTAATTTTCGGGGTATTTAAAATATTGCTCCATAGTCCGGCAATTATCTCTTCGGTTTTACCGGATGGGGCCTCATATACAGCCTCATTTTCGGTTATGGTTAACTTGTGCGATAGTAACGCACGCTCATCAATTTTTCCATTAACCGTAAGCGGAATTTCTTTTACCCTGAAATACTTTTCGGGTAACATGTATTGTGGCAGGTTTGCCTGCAACTTTTGCTTAATATCTGCAATGGCACTTTTTGAACTGTAGTATACTTGTAATTGTTGTTCGTTGTTTTTTTGCTCAATTAGTACGTGCGCGCCGGTAATAGTATCAATGTTTTTTAAGTGGTGTATAATTTCGGCTAATTCAATGCGGTAACCGCGTATCTTAACCTGGCTATCTATGCGACCTAAAAAATCTATCTCATCGGTATGTAAAACCCTTGCTATATCGCCAGTGCGGTATAGCAGTTTATCGGTATTCCATATGGCTGGTATAAATTTTTCGGCACTTAACTCAGCCTTATTTAAATAACCTTTTGAAAGCCCTTCGCCGGCAAGGTAAAGCTCGCCGCTCATACCGGGTAATACAGGTTTTTGCTCGTCATTTAAAACAAAGGCTTCCATTCTGTTAATAGCATTGCCTATGGTTATCCTGTCGTCGGTTGGGTTTATCTTTTTTACAATGCAGCCTACCGTAGCCTCTGTGGGCCCATACTCATTATAAATATCCATATGGGTATTTAAGGCAAACAAGGTTGCAACCTGGTTTGGATGTAAAGCCTCGCCACCGGCAATTACAACACCTACAGGGCTTTCGGTCAAATTAAGGGTTTGCAGTATATCAATATGCGATGGGGTAAGCTTAACAGTATCTATATTGGCCGAGCCATCAAAGCATTGCATTAAGGTTTGATCTATACTAAGCGTATCATCAATAATGGTTATGCATTTGCCGCTTGCCAACGGCGAAAATATAGAAGTAATGGTAAGGTCGAACGAAAGCGGGGTGAACCAGGCAAAATTTGCCGCCCGCTGACCCGAAAAGTAAGATTCGGCACACCAGCTAATATAATGCGCAAGGTTGTGGTGACTGATAACGCACCCCTTTGGCTTACCTGTGGTACCCGAAGTATAAATAATATATGCCGGCAGTTGCGCATTTAATTGGGGCAATGGCCGTTCAATTTTTGATTGATTTGACAGTGATATTAACTCCTTTATTATTAACTGCTTACTGCCCTTTGTATCTAATACTCTATCTGTAAAAATTAATAGTGGAGATGCATCATCAAGTATAGTTTGCATACGGCTATTGGGCTGCGAAGGGTCGATAGGTAAAAAGGCAGCACCAGCCATTAAAATTGCAAGCACACCAATAACAACCTCTGGCGAACGGCCCGCGCATACACCAATAATATCACCGGGCTTAACACCTTCCCCCGTAATAAGGAAACCTGCCAGTTGCTGTGCCTCCGTATATAATTGCGCATAGGTATATTGCTTGTTTTTATAAGCAATAGCCACATATTGGGGGTTTAACAAGTATTGTGTGTAAATAGCCTCAACAATTGTTTCCCATTTCATGGGCTGTTCTTTGGTTACACGGGCAGCAGGTGGCTGGCTAACAGTAAGTGTGTTTTTATTGGTTATTGATTGTTTAGGCTCGGATAACAAGCCTTGTAGTAAAGCCGTAAGCATGTTTTGTAACAGGGTGATAGCGGCACCACTAAAGCTGACGTTGTTATAAGTCCAGCGGGTAGATATGGTATTGCCCGTTTCTAAAACCTCTAATTGTAATTGTGTGCCAGCCTGTATATCCTGATGGGCGATATAGTTAACCAACTCATTAGGGAGTGCTAAATGTTGCAGTACATATGGATACCCGCCGGGTGCTAATTTTTTTAGAAAGGAACGATCGGCATATTCAGCTACGGCTAACTGTTCTTCTCTTGTTTTATGGATCAGTTGGGCCAGGCTTTGTGTGTTGTTTATAAATTGCCATGATACAAGCAGTGGGCAGTTTTGATCTATTCGCCCGATAGTATCTTCCAGTTCATCATAAACCCGTCCCTTTAAGTTAAATGTTACAATTGTTACTTCATCATCGGTAATGTGGTGTAGCAGGCAGGCAAATACAGCAAGCCATATATCGGTATTGGTAACATTCCATTTGGCAGCCAGTTGGGTAAGCATTGCGCTAACGGACGATGGAACAGCCTCTAAATTTGATGATGCATAATGGATTTGCCTACTGTTGTTTTTATTTTGAACAGGAATTAAAGTTAGCGGCGCGGTATATTTTAACTGCCCTTGCATCCATTCGGTTATTTCGTCGGGAACGGAATTTAAGGTTTCCTGTTGCCAGGAAGAATACTGCGAGTAACGGATCTGTGCCTCAGCCGGAAAGATATTCTGGCTTATGGTGTTTTGAATATGCACGGCAATTTTTAATAAGCTGTGCATATCTGCTGCTGTTGCCAATAACTGCAGGTACAGCAGATATCCGGGCCTGTCATTAGCACGGGCAATAATAAATACTGTTTTATCGGCATGCTGCTGCGCATAAGCCTCACGGCAATCTTGCAAAAACTCATCAGGCGGTAAGGCTTCTGTTTTGTATCGAACAATAAGCCGGGCGTGATTTATCTCATCCAGTACTCTTTGTACCGGATACATGCTGCCCTCGTCCGCGTCGGATATGGTTTTTAAGGTTTCATAGCTATTCAATAACTTTTTTACTGATTGTAAAATGTTATCGGGATTGGTTTCCGGCAGGCCTGGAAAATTCCAGCAATAATACAAACAGGTTGAAACGCCGTTTGCGGTAGTATTGTCAATAAGTACCTTTTGCTGTTCGGTAAGTGTAAATAATAATTCGTTTTGCAGTAGTTCATCCATATCAGTATTATTAAGCTCCCTGGCAGGGCTGCATCATTACAACATTAATTTCGCGGTCGCCTTTGTACGAGTTGCGGCCATGCGCCACCAGCATATTATCAAGCAGTAATAAATCGCCGTGTTTCCAGGTGAAATACACACATTCGTCCTGATAAGCTTGTTGTATGGCTGTTAAATAGCTTTCTTCAATGGGCGACCCATCGCCATAATAGGTATTAAATGGCAATTCCTGCGGATCGGAAAAGGCATCCCTTATTTCGGGTGCCAAAGCCATAAAATTAAAAAAATAGCCATGATTGAACCATATCTTTTCGCCTGTTTCGGGATGATCAAGTACGCCCGGGCGTGTCCATTTTATTTCGAGGCGGTCATTATCGAGCCATTTATATTGCATTTTATGTGTTTTGCAATAGTCTTCGGCTACGGTACGGTCATCTGTTTGATATACCTGTTGCCAAGATAAACCAATGCCCTTTTGCAATAACCTGCGATATAAAATGCCCTTTTGTTCAAACGCGGTTTTTACCTCGTCGGGCAGCCTGTTCCATACCTTTCTAACATCGGCAATAGGCGTTTCGCCTTTTTCTTCGGCTTCCTTATAACAATAAAAAGCTATTTTTCGGGGCCAGGTATGCGAGTAGGATAACTCGTTATGCATATTGATAACCTGATCGGCAGGGTGTTCGGTAGAGTTGTAGATGTTTTCTTTGATCTCGGTACGTGGCGAAGAGCGGTCTTTGTAAGAAAGAAATTCGTAATTAAATGCCTGCATAATTTCCTGAAACGCATCTCTGGATGGTACATCAAACCCTCTGAAAAGCAATGCGCCGTGCTGCTTTAAATTCAACTCTATTTCGGGCAGATTTTTTTGGAACCAGTTTTTTAACATCAGGCCATCGGTAACAGGACTGTATACCAGTGGGAACCCTGCGGGTTGCATAAGCTCACATTTTACAGTACTGGTAAAAAGGTTTACTGATTTGGGTTCTTTAATTGAAAAGGATGGGCGTACAGGTATCATATCAGTTTGAGGTTGAAATGAGTTTTGATAAATTATTTTGGCGATTGTTTTTTAATGAGCTTTGCTGGCTTTGCGCTTTTTTATGCTGCAAGCTGGTCACGATGTCATTAATGGATATGGATGCCGATTGGGTTACAAGCTGATATAGTTGCTGCCAGTCGTTCAATAACGTTTTGATAAAATCGCTCGAATAGCGGCCGGGGTCGTAAGCTACTTTTAACAAAACGTCTTCATAGCCTTCGTCAAAACGGAACTCTATCGGATATTTTCTGCTGTCGAGAGATAGGTCGGCGAAAGCCTCTATTTGTATACCGGCAAAATTGCGGCCCTTATTATGGCGGTGCATCCTGAAATTCTGCATGGCTATTTCTATCTCAAAAAATGGCATTTCGTTAGGTAGTCTGTCGCCGGAGCATTCGCTTCGTAGTAATTCAAAAGAGTATTCCTGTTTTTCATAAGCATTAAGTATCAATGCCTGTAACTGTTGCAAATACGCAGCAAAGGTATCTGCGGTATTAATCTTACTTCTTAAAACCAGCATATTAAGGCAAAGACCAATTAGCTTGTTCCATTTTGTTTGTACTCTGCCTGGTACCGGAGTGCCTATGGCAATATCGTTTTGCCCGGTATAGGTATACAAAAGCAGTTTGGTAACAGCGCTTAATACGGTAAAAGGCGAAACATGATTATTTTTTACGATAGATGATAAACTTGCGTAGGTTTCGCCATCAATTAAAATCTCGTCAAAGGCTTCGTTACCAGTATTGGCATTGCTGATGTCGCCGTTTAAGGTAAGCGTGTTTATTCCATTAACCTGCTGGTGCCAGTAATGCTGTAATTGCTGTAAGTGCGCAGGCTCAAGCGTGTGGTTAATATAGTGGCGGTATTGCAGGCTGGCGGGTGCGCGGTTAGTGGCCTTAGTGTTGTTTAAAAGTGAGTTATAGGTATCTATCACTTCGTCAAATAACACTTCAAGTGCCCAGCCATCGCAAATAATGTGGTGCGCAACAATAGTTAAAACCAGCTTGTTTTCGCCAACCTCATAAACCATGATATTGAGCAGGGGAGCCTCTTCAAGGTTAAACGGTTCCCTTATTTTGCGCTCCAGTATTTTTAGTGCCTCGTTTATTGCATCCTGCTCATCCAAATGTTTTAAGCTGAATTGCTTTATGGTGAAAGCGAATCGCTCATGTACTTTTTGAAAAGGTACGCCTTCGTTTTCGGCAAAAGAAGTTCTTAATATTTCGTGCTGGGCAATTATTGCGCAACAGGCCTGCTCAAAAACCGTTTTGTTGAAAGGCCCGGTTACCAGAAAACTTTCGGAAAGATTAAAGGTGGATGTGTCGTCGCTGAGTTGTTGTGCCCACCATACTCCACGTTGAGCGGGTGATAAAGTGAGTATATTTTCATCTGTTTGCGCAGATGGCTCCATGATTTCAACCTGGCTTATCCAGCCCTCGTTAATTAATTCAAGGCAGCTTTCTTTTACAGATGCTATCAATAATTCAATATCATCGCTTGTATGTACAGTTGACAGGTAACAGTTGCGGCCTTCCCATATATAAATGCCTTTGGCCAGTAGTTTATAAAACAACAACTCCTCGTTGCCTTTAAGAGCAAAGCGGAATAGCGAGCCGAAATGGATCATCCTGATGTTTAATAGGTTATCTGTAAACCAATTGTTTAAGTGGGTACATAGATAGTGGGCGGTGTCATTCAGTTTCTGATAAAGATCCGGATGTTGTTTAAGGTGATTTATAACGCTTAACCCGGCTGCCATAGCCAGCGGATGATGACAGAACGTACCGGCAACAAATGTGCTTTTACTACTCGGATATGACTGATCGCCATAATTCCAGAAACCGCCGTCAACGGCATCCAAAAACCGGGCCCGGCCTGCCACAACACCTACGGGTATGCCGCCGCCTATTATTTTACCATAAACAGTAATATCGGCTTTAACATCCGTAAACGACCTTATGCCATTTATGGAGAAACGGAAACCCGAAATCACTTCGTCAAAAATGAGGGCTATTTCGTGTTGTTTGGTAATTACTTCGAGTTCTTTTAAAAAGTTTACCGGAAAAATATCCGGATGCCTGCTTTGTACAGGCTCAACTAAAACTGCAGCCAGATCTGGCGCCAAATCACGTATAATATCCAGATCTTCGTCACTTCCATAATGTAAAACAATCACATCCTGAACCATAGATGGTGCTATGCCAGGTGCCAGCGGCTCGGCATAAATTTCTGTACCTTCCCGGGCGAGTATGCCGTCGTAAGTGCCATGATAGGAGCCTGCAAAAAGTACTATTTTGTTTTTGCCGGTAATTGCCCGCGCCAGCCTGATGGCAACCATAACAGCCTCTGTTCCGGTATTGTAAAACGCGGCTCTTTCGTTACCTGTTACGGTGCATATGGCTTCGGCTAGTTCACCTGCTGCGGGTGCCAATGCGCCAAGCACCAGTTGATCATCAATAACCTGGTGAAGGCTTTGCTGAACAAACTCAGGGTTATACCCAAAAAGATTTACACCAAATCCCATAGAAAAATCAAGAAACCGGTTGCCATCTTTATCCCATATATGGGCCTTGTTGCCTTTTGCGGCTACCAGTTGGTAGGTCATCTCTTTCCAACGGGGCCTGAAACCGGCAATGTTGCGGTTATTTGCCAGCCAGCTACGGTATAATTGTGTATGAGTTTTAGATGAGTTGCTTATTGTGTTAACATCGGTAATAAGCTTTTGAAGGGCTTTCTCCTTTATGCCATCAAGCGATTCCTGCAAAAGGTTTACTTCTTTATACGGAATAAATACTTTAGCTGCAGAGCGCTGATGGGTACTTAAATGATGTGGCGCATCTGCATTGGCAGGAGCGTTTTGCTGTCCGCCCTGATGCTGCGCCAGGTAATTAGCCAGTTTATTAAAGGTATTAAGCTCATTATAAAATAACGAAACTTCGATGTTTGTGGCCCTGTCGGTGTTTATCCGTTGCTTTAGTTGGATGATGAGAATGGAATCCATACCCATCGAAAAAAAATCGTCGTCAGTTTTTATCTTACCTGCCGGTAGCTCGGTTATTTCTTCCAGAACCCGGTATAAATAAGGAATGGTATCTTCCGGAAAAGGCAACTTAGCGGAATCGCTAATCAGTTCGGATTGGATTTTTTCAACCTCATCTGCACCATTAATAAGTGCTAAATAAGCAGCTGAGTATACCCACATATCCAGGTGGTGAAACTGATATACCGGTATACTTACCCGTTTGCCGTTAAAATGATCAGAAAGTAGAATAGCATTGTTGCCGTTAACATATTTACCGGCTATACTGATCAGATCAGCACTGTTTTTGGAGTTAACAAATGGTGATACCAGTACATTTGTACTATTGGCAGTGTTATACCCGGACAGCAGGTTTATCAAATCGGCTTTATCGGTTGCTATCATTGCCGTTCTTACGGCAAAATGATCGCGGTATAGGGCCGCTGTATGGCATATGTCGGTTAAGCTATTGGTGGTATTTGTTAAATAGTTTTGATACGCTTCTATCAATAAATTTAACGATGGTGTATCTTTTGCGGATAACAACAGCACTACCGGCTGGCCGTTATCAGCAACAGGCTGATCGGCCACAATTTGGGCCGACTCCAATATCATGTGTACATTGGTTCCGCTAAAGCCAAATGAGCTAATGGCAGCTGTTACAGGTTTTTCGGTGTTTTCAATACTTACCGGGTTTGTAGCTATGCGGATTGACGCATGCCAGGTAACAGCGTTATTGGATTGCTTAAAATGAAGATTAGGCGGTATGGTTTTATGATAGAGCGCCAGTGTTGTTTTAATTAACGAGGCAATACCCGCCGCCGCTTCCAAATGGCCAATATTTGTTTTTACGGTACTAACATATAATGGATGGTTAGCCGGCCTGTTTTTACCATATACCTTTCCTAATACCTCAATTTCAATAGGATCGCCTAATTTGGTTCCGGTGCCATGCGCTTCTACAAACGAAATTTCGGAGGCTTCGATATTGGCATTTTGTAACGATTTAAGGATAACTCTTTCTTGCGCAGTGCCGTTGGGGGCGGTCATGCCATTACTTAAACCATCCTGGTTTATAGCCGATCCTTTGATAAGCGCAAATATGTGGTCGCCATCTTTTAAGGCGTCGCTATATCTTTTTAATACTACAATACCACAGCCTTCTCCGCGTCCGTATCCATCTGCCGAGGCATCAAAAGATTTGCAGCGCCCATCTGCAGATATGGCATGGGTTCTTGACAGTGCAATGTGCCCAAATGGCAATAATATATGGTTTACGCCGCCTGCCAGTACCAGGTCGGTCTTTTTTAAGCGTAATTCTTGAATACCCAGGTCAACAGCGGCTAATGAAGATGAACAGGCAGTTTGTACTACCATATTTGCACCCTGCAAGCCCATAAAGTAAGAGAGCCGCCCGCTTGCACTTGATAAAGAATGACCGGTTACAGAATGAGGGTTTATGGTTTTACCCCTATCGCCAGATGTGATGTACGAATAATCATCATCAGAGATACCCATATAAACTGCTGTATTGCTTCCGGATAATTGGGATGGCCTGATGTTGGCTGCTTCGAGTGCTTGCCATGCTGTTTCGAGTAACACGCGCTGCTGTGGAGCCATTTGCTTGGCCTCGGCAGGTAAAATATTAAAAAAAGCCGCATCAAAGCCTTTAATGTCTTTTAAAAAAGCTCCCGACTGGCAATACGTTTTACCGGGGCTATCCGGATCTTCGTCATAAAATAAATCAGCGTTCCATCTGTCGGCGGGTATCTCTCTCACCGGATCGTGGCCTTTATACAGGTTATCCCAAAATTGTTCAATATTATCAGCATCCGGAAAACGGCCAGCCATACCAATAATTGCAATAGGTTCGGTTTGCTGCTGCTCAAAACCTGCCAGCTTTTCTTCGGCCAGTTTTAATGCTGTATATAATTTTTTAGTCAGATCGATATTCTCCATAGCTAAAAGTATTTTTGGATGTCGGCATTGATAAGGGCATGGAGTTCGTCCTCCTTCATCATGTTTAATTCAAATTCAAGGTTGGCAATCTTTTCGGCGTTTGGCAATAATCCCTCTGCCGGGCTTTTTGTACCGAAAAAGCTGTCGTTAATATGTTGGCTAAATAATTTTACCGTATGGAAATTGAAGATCATGTTTGTGGTTATCGGCTGTTTAAATTGCTTTTGCAGTTTTTCTATAAAGCGTATTACCAGTATCGAGTCCATTCCCATATCGCTAAAGTTTCTGTCACAATCAATTTTTGCAACATCATCTATCGCTAATACAAGGCATAATTGTTCGGCTATTATTTGCTGTATCTTTTTGTAACGCTCGGCAGGTTTTGACTTTTGCAGCTCTTCGTCTAAAATATCTAAGCCCTGGTTTGTTGTATCAGCCTGTTCCTTTTTTACTGTGCGTAACTCATCCCAAAAAGCAGATTGTTTTTGGAGCTGCATAACGGCTATAAAGCGCTGCTTATCTAGCTGTACATAAACCTGCTGGCTATGTTGCGGGTGTAGTAGTTGTGCATAATGTTTTAAAACGGCATCTTGCTTATGGGTAATAATGCCGGTTTCGCGTAATACATGTTCGCTGTTTTCGTCTTGCAGCATCATGTTGCTATCTGCCCAGGGCCCCCAGTTGATGGCTTTTGCCGGGATGCCATTAAGGCGCATTTGCACAATATAAGCATCCATATAGGCGTTTACAGCCGCGTAATGCGAAAGCATAGCCGAACCCCATACCGATGCTATAGAAGAGTAGGCTACAAAAAAATCAAGTGATTGTAATGGTAAGTGGTTGGCTAAATTGCGCAGCCCGTTTACTTTGGCATGAGCTACCTTTTCTATATCGGCCCAGCTCATATCCTTAAATAATTTCCTGTGCGAAATACCAGCAGCATGTATTATGCCTTTTAGTTCTAAGTTATTGTTAGTAAGCCAGTTACTAAATGCTGTAACCGAGGCCGGGTCGCTAACATCTAGTTTGGTATGTATTACATTGTGGTTTATTTGTTGTGTTTTTTGCTGGGTGTTACGGCTTGCCAATATTATTTTACCGGCATTTTGTGCCTGTAGCCATTGTGCAACATGCTTGCCTAAACTGCCATTACCACCGGTAATAAGGTATACACCCTCCTTATTTATTTTTACGGACAAGCTTGTTGTATTATCAGCATCCGGGGCTATAACCTGGTAGTATAAGCGGCCTTCGCGAAGGGCAAGTTGTTGGTGATACTGTTGCTGAAACCATACGGCTATATTTTGTTTGCCAAGTTGGTTGGCAGTAGTGGCTAATCCAATATCAAAAAGTAGCATATGCAGGTTAGGCAACTCCAAACTGGCTGACCTGGCCCATGCGGTGATGCTGTATTGTAATGGCTCAATAGTTTTATCGCTATCGGTAACCTGGGCGGCTTGTTGGGTTAAAACAATAAATGATGCAGGTTTAAGCTGCGAAGCGGAGAGGGTTTGCAAACAGGTTAAAATGTTTTGGTACGATGTTTTAAAAAGATCGTTAAAATGTTCGTCGTTACCGTGGTCGTGCAGTCCGCTTATATCGTATACAATATAAACTGATTGGTTTTTATACTGTTGAAATATATCTTCAAAAAAATGTGCTAATCCGGCTTGCGTATTAATGTAAGGATAGGCTTTATCGTTATTTTGCTGTTGCCAGTAAACAGGTATGGTTGTTATTGCTGGATTGGTTTGTAAGCCCTGTAAAAATACTGATGAAGTAGGATTGATGTGCAAATAAATTCCTGCAACTGCTTGTTCGGCCTCGGTTTCTGCCACATCAATGGCTTTCCAGGCCAACTGATATTGGTTTAACGGATGTATATTTCCAGGTAATGGCCCAACCCAATGTGGTGTGAGGGTAAAAGCATAGTGCGGCAGGCTTACTTTTCCCCCTTTTATTATACCGCCTATCTCTGATAATGGTTTTGTAAGTGGAACTGATTTTTGCAAAGCAGAGATCATGGTTTGTTTATCGGCCGCCTGTGATAGCAGAGCGTATTTGTATATGTTTTTGCCTATTGCCGCTGTGTAGCAAATATTTTGTAAGGTATGGTTGGTATTGGATAAATAATCCAGATAGGCTGATCTTAAATTTTCGAGCACTGTAATGGTAGGTGCTGTAATAACAAGTGTTTGATGGGAGCCGGGCTGAGCGGCATCTTGTGTTTTTTGATTGTATTCCGCAAGTATGCAGTGGGCAATGGCACCGGTAAAGCCAAAGGAGCTAACTCCGGCGATAAGCAATTTATCAGAATTACTGTAATCGTGCAGTTTAGTGTTTAATTCTACCGGAAGGGTTTCCCAGGCAATATGCTTGTTTGGTGTATTATAATGCAGGTGGCCTGGCAGTTTTTTATGATATAGGCTTAAGCTGGCTTTTATTATACCGGCCAAACCCGCTGCCGCCTCAAGGTGCCCAACATTTGTTTTGATGGAGCAAATACGCATTTTTTTACCGTTGTTCCATTCGCCATAGCCCAGTTTTAATCCCTCCATTTCAACGGGGTCGCCCAGTGATGTACCTGTGCCGTGCGCTTCCAAAAAATCAACATCGTTAGCTGTTATGCCTGCGGTTTTAAGCGCTTGTTTTATAACAGATGCCTGTGCCACCGGATTAGGTACAGTAAGCCCTCCGCTGGCACCATCCTGTGCAATGGCTGTTGCTTTAATACATGCATAAATGCGGTCGCCATCTTTTTCGGCATCACTTAATTTTTTAAGCACAATGGCCAAACAACCCTCTGAGCGTACATAGCCATCGGCCGAGTCGTCAAAAGTTTTGCAATGCCCGTCTGGCGATAGCATACCCGCCTGGGCAAGGCTATCCTGCAATTGTGACGATAACAAAAAGTTTACTCCGCCGGTTAAGGCTAAATTACACTCGCCTGCCCGCAAGCTTGCGCAAGCCTGGTGCAGTGCAACCATTGATGATGAGCATGCCGTATCAATACTAAGCGAAGGGCCGTTACAGCCAAAAAAGTACGAAAGACGGCCACTTGCCGCGCTTAAGGAGTTGCCGCTGCCTAAATAGGGGCTTACGGCTGTTTGCCCTGGCTGCTGCATTAAGTGCAGGCTGTAATCAACTGCGCTTATACCTATAAATATACCTGTTTCCGAATTTTTTAGCGACTGTGAGGCTATACCCGCATCTTCAAAGGCTTTGTATGCTACCATGAGCATGTGCCTGTGCTGCGGATCTATAAATTGAGCTTCGGTTGGCGAGATGTGAAAAAAGTCGTTATCAAAGCCTGCTATATCTTCTAATAAACCGGCATGGGATACAGTATTGTCAAAATAATGATCATCGGTATGTATCCCGCGCCAGCGGTTGGCTAAACCATTATAAGCTATCAGGTCGCGTTCTTCTATTAAGGCATCCCACATTTCTGTGGCCGAGTTGATGTTACCCGGTAAATGACAGGCAATACCAATAACTGCAATGTCTTCTTTACCTGCACTTTGTTCTGAGGCATCTTTCAGTCGTTGCTGAAGATCTTTAATAACAAGAAATGCCTTTTGTAAAGGTGTAAATTCAGAATTTATTTCAGGCATAGGTATATACTCTAAATGTGATAATTAGAAAAATTTATTACCGGGCAATCTATAATAGGCTAATAAACAAACGGCAGTTTTAGCAAGCCGTGGTGTTCTGTATTGTATTATAAATTACTATGTTCTAAACAGTTCAATTGATGCTGAATGTACTGCTGGTTGTATGAAAACAGCATGTCTGTAAACAGGGGATTTTCCAAATGGAAAAAATGGCCACCCTCCAGCATTTCAAATTTGCATCCGGCTTCGGTTTCCTGTTGCCACGCTTTTACAGATTCCGGACTTACAACGGTATCTGCTGTTCCGTTTATAAGTACAAGTTTTGTGTGTATAAGCGGGGAATTCTTATAGGTATAATTTTCGTTCAGTGCCAAATCATTTCTGATTATGGGCAAATAGAATGACAGGAACGAAGTATCTGCAAGCAATGCATCAGGTAAACCGCCAATTGTTTTTAAATAATTAGTGAGATGCGTATCATTAAGTTTGTGTTTTTGCGCGCTTAATGAGGTATAAGCCGGAGAACCCCGCCCAGATAAAAACATGATCGGAGGAACTTCCATTTTGTTTTGCTGCAAAGCTCTTGCGCATTCAAAAGCTACCAGAGCGCCGAAGCTGTGACCCATAAAAAAGAAAACGGAGCCGTTTAATTTTGACAAGAGCTGCGCAAGGCAATCATCAATCAGTTCGTTTATGTTTTTTACAAAGTTTTCCGAATATCTTCGGCCTCTGCCCGGATAACATATAGTAGATGCATCAAAGCAATGAGATATTGATTTCTCGATAGAAGAATAAGAGATATCACTACCTCCTGCATGAGGAAATATAAAAAGCCGGGTTTTTTGCATGGTATTATTTAGTAGTAACCGGCTTAAATATTCTTAATGCAATAAATACCAAAACCGGCGAAACTATAAGCGCAAGCAGAAATGAGCCCCAAAAGCCAGTGCGCCTGTTTGAGCCGATTATACCGCAAATAACGCTTAGAATAATCCACGCCGGTAAAAACGCAGGATTTATAACGATACCTAACATATTGTTTATTCTGCTGCTACTACTGGTTCTTCAGCTTTCTTTTTTGTAAATGGTTTTTTTACTGTTGCAACTACGTGTTTTCCTTTTTCAAGTTCTTCGTGAAAGAAATGTTTCATATCTGATGCTTTAAAATCAAGCAGTGTGCCGCCTGTTTCAAAATGACGTTGAAATACCTTGCCTACTGCATAAGTTGTTGCGCCTGCAATAACGGGATAGGTAACAGCGCCTATAATAGAACCAACACCAGGTATAAATTTAACAATGCTGCCAAGTGTGCCTGTAGCAAGTGTATTGCTGCCAACAGCTCCAAGTAATGAACCCAATACAGATTTGCCTAACTCGTTGGAGAATTGCACATCGTGTATGCCGGCAAGTTTGCTTATCATTGAAATTTGTGTTCCGGTAATGGCGGCAATGTCAACAAAAGGAATAGGTATGGCGCCAAATCCCATCGAAAGCAATAAGTGATTTTTGATGATCTTGTCAGCCTTTTCTGAAGTTTTAAGTTCGATTGTAACACTTTGATTTTTTGTCATGATAGATGAAGTTTTGGTTGTGATTGATTTATTAATTGTTTGTTTTGGTTTTCATTTTTTTTTACCGTCGTCGCTTAACAGTATTGGCAGTTCTTTAGACGAGTTACCCATGATAACGATTTTTGCATTAGGCGATCTCGACATCTTTTCGGTTACATCCAATCCTTTCCATAATAATGGTGATACTCCGGATATTGCATAGAATTGCTTTACGCCTTCGGCCTCAATTATTTTACGTTTGCGTTCCTTATCTTCAACATCCAGCTTAAAATCATATTGCAGGCTTAACTGTTGCTCCCGGTATTTTTGCTCGATAGAGTGCGATATGGTATCGGGCAGTTCTATCCTGCTGATCAGGTAACCTTGAAGGTTAATATTGTTTTTGATGCATATGGCATTTAAATTTGATATTACATATTTTTCCATAGAATCGTGATCTACACCTTTGTCAACCAAAAAAATTTGTTCGGGTGTAAGGTGGGCAATAAATTTCCGGGTCCATGATTCGGCCTCGGGTATAACCAGCACCTGGGCATAATTTGGCCCTATTTGCTGGTGTAATTTGCTCAGATACACAAAATCAGGCCGGTATAATATATTATACTTAACCTTTATTTTTAGCCCGTTTTGACTCAGGATAGTTTGTTGCTGTTGTATCCGTTGCGTTCGTAGGTTATAGATGTACATTTTATTTAGTGGACTGATCATTTTTAACCCTTCTGTATAAACTTCGGGCTGGCTTCCTTTAAACAAATCATATAAAACACCAGCTTCTCCTGGTTTTATTGTTACAAAAATTCTGTTACTAAGTATAATGAGTATAAACAGTATTACCAGTACCGTAACTGATAAGTTTCTTAACGTAGCATTTATTTTTTCCTTTTTAAACCAATTTGTCATAAAGACATTGCTCCTAATCGATAATTTTTAATGTTATTTAGTAAGTTTGTTTGTTAATTGTCAGACATTATAAATGTTGGAATAATTGTTAATGACGGCTTTGGGGAGATACCTCATTTACTTATTATGACATATGTAAAAGTATAAAAATTAATTTAAGAACATAATAAAAATACATTTTATTTTCATTAAAATAAGATGCAGGCGTTTGATAAATATGAATATTTAGTAAAAATTAAATAAATATCGCGAAGCTGTAATTGCTTGTGTCTGCTACAGTTTGTCTGTTTAAAAAAGAGTGTTTAATCAGCCTTGATGCAATATTTACGATTGTTGTAGTTGTATTGTGCTATCCGAATGCCGACGGATATTTTGTTTTTTATCTGCCTTATATATATTTATTATATACATAAGTATAAAGTGCCGCTGGTGTATTTATCAATTCCAAGTATTATTGATTAATTTTATATTAAACTTTATAGAAATTTGGAAGTGGATGATGAACTTAAAATTTTAGAATGTTTTTTGAGGCTTATAATTTGGTAAATTAATTTAATAATACGCAACTGAGTAATCAATACCCTTTATTGGAGGTAGGTTTACAGGCACAATTATTTTTCAGGATAACTCATCTAAATAACAACATGATGATAAGAATTATACCCGTAGTGCATTATTAGAGTAAGTTAGTTTTAATGTGGTTCATATTCATGTTGAAGACAATTTTATGGAGATATTGAATAGTAGTTGGGGCTGGAGATTTAGCCCCGCTTGATTCCTTCTAAATTGTAAGGGAGAGTGTTTTGTATTACTGGATGGGTTTTGTAGCGTTTTTATCAATTATTTTCAAATAATCCCAGACAGGTACCAGCCTTAGCTAATTCTTTAAAGAAAATGTCTGTCAATAAAGTATTATGTTTCCCTAAAACCTGTTCTTTTATCTCTTCATTCCTAGCAGGGCAAAGTTGGATAAGGGAAACGGCTGCCAATGCACCAATGTGCCTGTTAGTGTTCGCTTCAAAAATTTTCTCTAGAATATTGATCATGTTGTCATCTCCCAGTGCGCCTGCCATCCTGACCATAAGCTCATTTCCGGAATTTTGAAGATACCGGCATATGGTATGTGTGGATTCATCGAACTGGTACTGAGGAGCCTTAATACTACCATTATTGGGAATGAGGTTGAGTGAAATGGATAAACTTTCTGGTGGAAGTTGGATATGAATATCTTCTTTTGCCCTATATAACAATATTTTCCCTTCGGGTAATGCATAAATTTTCTTTTGTTTCATATCTATTTTCTCACCGAGACATCCGGTAGTTTTATTATACTCATAAGTGTAAGTCCGGGTCTCATAACCAGGTCCAAAATATCCAGCTGTTAAAATATCAAAGTTATGGTCGTGACAGATATCGTAATTGAATCCCTTTATAGAACGTTCAAGCTGAGAGATTGGTTCCCATACCACTGCGCGTAAAAAAAACTTTGGATGACTTAGTAAGATAAAGACTTTTGGCCCATAAAGATTGCTTTTCTGAAAAGCCTGTAAATCCTGCAATTCACTGGTAATTCGTTCAATCAATAAATTTTTATTGTTGTTCAACTGTTTAAGGTAGGGAGATGAGTCAATAATATCCTCTTGCCTTGAAAAATCATACTTTTGGGTTTCTATTATATCTACATACTCTTCTAATTCTATACTTTTGTCGTCAAACGGCAATTTTATTTCTATTGGCATAGTTAGTTATTTAAGTTCAGCATGTAGCAAGCGGTCGAAAATAGCCCTTGCCCCCTCCGATAAAACAAGATCATCTGATTCAATGAATTCGTTCAATTTGTCAAAAGCAATATCAAGGCCTTCCTTTAACATTGTTTGAACAGCTCTTAATTTTAAATTGGTATCTCCTTGAGCGAAGATAAAGTTGTATAATTCAGTTGGCGTCTTCGCCTTCATTTTATTGACTACATTTAATATTGTGGTAAGCCTTGACATAATTAAACTAGAGGATTCAGCATAAGAAGAACAAAGATTTTCATCGAAATTCCAAAACAGATTGGCCTGCGGATTCTTGATTGTTAGCGTGTCGATAATTACAACGCCATTAATACCCATAATTTCAATAATTTCGTAAGGTGCTTGGCAGGATAATGTATCTCCACAACGTAGGGTTCTATATTCTAATATTTCTACCGGAACTCCTTTACAAAATAAATTTATCTCAGCAGAGTTCGGCATTCGTAAAATCCGAACCATCACATTACCAGTTCCTTTAATAAACATTAGCTGACTTGTCCCCATCCATTTGATATTTGCCTTGTAAGAGCTGGACATCCGGAGGTGCACAGTATAATCGATAATGTCTTCATTAATGAGTTTCAGACTTAATTGACCGGAAATACCTCCCACCACATAATTGCTGTCATTCGCCATTGCTGACAGCTCCCTTGCAAAGTAGCCATTCAAAAAAGAACTTTTTGAATGGCTAAAGAATAATTCAGACAGATTTTCAAAGGAGCCGACTGCGTTATTCAACTGTCTTTGTAAAAGTTGTAGTTTGTTCATAACCTCGCTTCTGCTGCGATTTCCCGTTCATTAAAAACATCCGCTACTAGGGGGCAGGCAATAAATATTTCTGCGATAACAAAAATAACGGCTCCACCGTTATCAGCATGGTTCAGGCCAACTCCATAAAGGGCTAATGAATCGTCCACCTCGCTAGCTGTCCTGAAGTCACCAACGAGCTCTTTTCTGGTCTGTTCCAGATATTTATTAAACTGATTGTATTTTTCTTTGGCTTCTTTATTGTTGCCGATAGTGTGAGTATGGTAGATGTCATTGACCATTCTGGATACTTGTTTTGCCACTTCCAGTTGTCCCGCGTGAACTGTAATCTTTCTATATTCTATACCCTTTTCTGGGTCACTTTTCTTCTCTTCGTATTCTTTGGGCACAATTTTAAGGCTGTCCAGAGTAGCATTGGGCCGTAGGTAAGGTTTCAATAATTTAAACTTATGCATCAATGATTCGAGGGTTAATAGTTCTTTTTTTGAAAGAGCTGTATACTCGTCAATAGGCACCCTGGTTGGCTTATCAACGAAATTGCCTCTATCATCATAATAACCGGGAAAAGCAACAGCGGGCCGGATCCTTAATGCGAATGAAACATAGGAGCTGATGTCCTTAGAAAAATGATTGTCCATGTTTTTTAGTTTTTGAGATGATTTATTTATTTATTTAGAAAAGTTTATTCTTCGGTAAAAAAGCCTAAATATTTTAAGTAGAGGGACGTAAACGAACACAACAATGATTAAACTTACAACAATGTTAGAGCAGTTTCATTTCATCCAAAATATAGCTCATAGCCCAGAAATTAGTAAGCTAGGTATTAGTTCTGTGTCCCAGACAAGACCATCAAAAACGAAGGATTTTTGGCTTCTTCTACCAACCTTTTCATTCCTTCTATATTTAGATTAAGAATTTCTTGGAATTAGATAAGTTTAAAGAATAGGTAGTAATTTAGAACAAGGTACAATCTAATTTTCTTTTTTGCAAGGGAAAAATAATTTTATAGTCAAGGTAATCCGAAATTTGGCTGTAGGGTTAATTATAATGCATTGTTTATAAATCGTGTTTTTGCCTGAGGAAACAGCTTGGGGGGGTAAGCACAAGTTCTGGTACACTATGTTATCCCCTGCACCACTTAACAACAAATGTGCGGCAGGTATTATTCTTCCATTCTGTTTCTTGCCTATGCCAGCAAAATTTCGTATATTGTATAGCTTACGAGGGGAGAAAGTTAAAAGCCGAAAGTTAAAAGTCAAAAGTGCGCCGGGTGTAATTCTGAACCTGTCCAAGAACGGAGCGCAGAGGCCTACCCATCATGCTTCGACGGACTCAGCATGACAGTCAGTTTTTTAAAGCATCCATTAATACCCAGGTGTTATTTTGGTATCAAGTAGCTAGTATCAAGTAGTTAGACTCTGAAAAACGTAGTTGATATAAAGTTTAAACACCGACAAATACCCATGTCTATTTTTGAAAAAAATACTTGATACTAGCTACTTGATACTATATTAAATACACCCATTAATACCCATGTGTGTCTGAGTATGATTAGGGGTTGTATCTATAATGGCATTACTTGGTACCACCTCTGGCGGGATAAGCTTTATTGCCTTTTGCAGCGAACCATAAAATGCGGTTGAAGCGGTCGTCGTCCCCGCCATCTATATGGTCAAATTCGGGCCGCAATGATTGTTTGGCATAAAACAACCGCCTCCCTTTTAAAGTGCTTATGGCAGGGGTAATACGGTTCAATTTGACCTTGTTAGGCAAACAATGATAAGGGGATAGCGATGGCTTATCTGTAAAACAATTGTACATAGGCAGAGCCGTAGCGTCAATAATATTCATTGGCGGTATACCTAATATTTGTTCAATAGACCGTACCATACAGGTTTGATTGTAATTGGTTGAAACTGTCTTTTTTATCGTGCTATAGGGGCTTATTACAAAGCCCGTAGTCCGGTAAGCTGATATATGGTCCCAACCGTCCTGCGAGTCGTCTTCGGTAACAAATATTACGGTGTTTTTCCAGAACCTGCTTTTACTTATGGCTTCAATAATGCGGCCAAGTGCCAGGTCATTGTCGGCAACCATTGCCTGTGGTACCGGGAAACCTGGCCGGATACCTTCGGTATGATCGGCAGATAGGGCCATTACCATTAATTGAGGTAAGTTATCGCCGGGTTGACGCTCATAATCTTTTAGTTCATCAATAAACGCGGACGCCCGAATCTGATCGGTGATCTTCAGTTCATCAGACGCCGGGTAGTTTTGAGATAACATGGGCCGTACCCGGGATATTGTACTGGTATTATAAAACTTGAAAGGTTTGCCCGCCTGGTAATTGTTATAGATATTGCTCCAGGTAAGTTTTTCATCATAGTGCGGAACTGAGGCTTCGCCATAGATCCGTACCTTTTTACCATGATCGGCAGCATTGTTCCAAATAAAACCATTGGCGCCATAAACCAGCGCATCTGCTTGTACATGCGGATAACTGCGGAACCACGCGCGGACGTTCTTTTCTACATTATCGGTCACCATTCCGGCATCTGCCCACTGGTGGCCTTCGGCAGAGCATTTTCCGGAGGTGTTGAAATTATCCAGAAGTAAAAAGTCGCGCGCCAGCTGATGCTGGTTGGGGGTTACCGTATCGCCGTATATACATAAGGCAGGGGCACCTTTTCCTTGGGGCATATCACCTAAAACCTGGTCGTAAGTTCGGTTCTCCTTAATAATATACAACACATGGTCAAATACCGATGGCTCGCCAATACGTTCAGGCATTGGCTTCGGTAACATATTCTTCCGGGGAGATAAATGGGCGAGTTCTTCTCTAAAGGTTAGGTTTAATGCCTTTACCTTTGCTGTATAACTGGCAAGTTTTACGTCATCGGGTATAGCAATTATAGATACAGTGGCTTGTTGATGATGTGCATTATAGGCTTTAATATCACCCGTTACATCAGACCGGTTGTTGCCTTTATCAGGGATATCAAGACTGTTGACCCACGAGCCTTCACCTTCTAAATTGGTCACAAAAAGTTTATCATCGTTCAAACTTAGCCCGCCAGGATAAGCTCCTGTTGGTATAAAACCTTTTATAGTTGTATGCCCGCTACCCTTTACGGCCGCGTTCGAACCCAATTTAATAACGGCTACGGCATTATCTAAGCCGTTGGCAACATATAAAGTAGTGCCGCTAGTGTTTAAAGCCAACGCATTGGGCGAATCGCCGATGAAGCTTTTCTCCCCGGTAATAAGTTTTACAGGGATGGTTTCGATCACTCGCTGCTTTTGTACATCTATAACCGAAACGTTATCACTATTGGCATTGCTTACGTAAACAAATCGCTTATCATTATCGGCTATAATAGCATTGGGATGCAAACCAACGGGGATTTCATTTAAAGTTGCCCCGTTATCTATGTCGATAACCTGAACCGTTCCGGAGCTGGTAGCACCAGTTTTGGGGTCAATATATGCCCGGCCATATGGAACTCCCGCTGTTTCGCGGTGTAAAGTATCAATAGGTATTGGGCCGCCCCAATTGGTAACAAAGGCATGGTTGCCAATTATAACTATGCCATAAGGCGCAACGCCTGTGGGCTTGGCCCAGATACGATTCCCAGTGTTCAGATCTATTTTAACCAGTTGGTTATTGCCATTTAAAACAATATATAAATTATCGCTTCCATTTTCGGTGGTTATAGCAATATCATTGGGCAATGCCAGCGGGACCGGGCTAACGGCTTCCAAACTATAAGCCTTGCTAATGTTAATGGCCCGCCCATTCCAAATGGCTTGCATTACGTATGATCGCTTTGTATCAGCGTCCGCCGCGCTCCAAAAAAACCGGATCTCGTTATTTACTTGCCGGATCTTTAATCCCGAATAAGTGCTCATGAGCCCTTTGTACCGCATATCATCATTATAGGCCCATCTGGCTATTACTTGATATTTGCCAGTATCAATAAGGGCAATGCCATAACGGTCTTCAACAGCTAATAATGTTGTATGATGTATAAATTGAGCATCTAGGCTATGGTTCTCAAAATGAGGGTCGCCAAACTTGATTGTTTTACCGGCGGGGGCTATCAGCCTGTTATAAGGCATCATGATAGGGAATGAAGCATTTGTTAATGTACTATCGTCATACGAACTATGCATGCCCGCTATTTCACCCCGGGGTGCATGCCCTGTATTATTGATAGGTTGATGGCAAGCCGTCAAAATAAACATCTGAATTAAAAACAAGGAGCCAATAATGTGGCAAGTGCTCTTGTATGCGGAAACTCTTCTTTTCATTACTGATATGTTAATACTAAATACGCCTTAATTATTAATATGAATGTTAAATGAATATTAATATAATAGATGGTTTATTCTGTTTGCGCCTTTATCCCTAACTGTAAATTCACATTTTGGCGCTGTAATTTTCAATATTTAATTTAATCTTAACTATAAGTTGGTCAAGTGTTTATAGTCAAAACCTAATATTGTTCTCATAAGTGCCCATTTTATTTGGGGCATTACTAATTAATGTTTAAAGGCTTGCCGCAGGAATGATCATAACATATAAACTAAAACAAAAAGTGGCCGCATTGCCATATGCCCTTATGTCTGTAATGGCCGCAGTTTCGGCTTTTGGCGCATATACCTGTATGTATTCATTCCGTAAGGCATTTACAGCGGGAACATTTGGGGGCCATCAGTATCTTCATATCGATTATAAAGTATGGCTCGTGATAGCCCAGGTGATAGGGTATACCATTAGTAAATTTTATGGCATACGTTACATTGCCGAAGTAACCCATAATAATCGCGCTAAAAGCATTTTGCTTTTTATAGGCATTGCATGGTTAGCATTGCTTGGTTTTGCACTGGTACCCCCACCATGGAATATCATCTTTTTGTTTCTGAACGGATTACCATTAGGGATGATATGGGGTTTGACATTTGGTTATTTGGAAGGAAGGCGGTCAACAGAGTTTATGGCAGCGGTAATGTGCACCAGCCTTATATTTGCGTCGGGTTTTGTTAAAACCGTTGGCCGCACGTTAATGAGCACGTTTCATGTTAACCAATACCATATGCCATTTTTAACAGGCGCAATATTTGTATTACCCCTGTTATTGTTTGTATTTTGCCTGGAACTACTGCCACCGCCAAATGCTAAAGACAGACAATTACGAGTAGAGCGAGTACCTATGAATGCCGCCGATCGTAAGCAATTTTTGATAAGGTTTTTCCCGGGCATTATACTTACGGTTGTGGCCTATACCTTATTGACCGTGATGCGGGACGTGCGCGACAATTTTGAGGTAGAGATATGGGCGGGTGTGGGAATAAAAACCAATACCATTTATGCCAGTATTGATACCTTTATTGCATTGATTGTATTGGTGATTCTGAGTATGCTTATTTTAGTTAAAAAGAACATGCTGGCTTTTCGCATTATACATATGATCATTATTTGCGGCTGTATATTTGTTGGGGCCGGTACCGTATTATTCAATTATGGCTTAATTGGCCCCGTAATGTGGATGACCATAGCCGGGCTGGGCCTGTACATGGCATATGTACCTTACAATGCTGTTTTTTTTGAAAGAATGATCGCCGCTTTTAAATATCGAAGTAATATAGGATTTGCGGTTTACGTAGCCGACGCGATAGGCTACCTGGGTAGTGTAAGCGTGCTGATGTTAAAAGAACTGGGCGGAGGGCGATCCATAAGTTGGTTCGCATTTTTCAATACCGGTGCCATTACTGTAGCTCTTATAAGCGGTGTAAGCGCAGTATTGTCTCTTATGTATTTTATACGAACCGCTAACGCAGATACCCCAAAAAGCAAACCGGCTGATATATTAGAACTAACCCTACAATAGCAGCTTTAATAAATATGACTGTTCTATAATTCTTTAATAAAGCCAGACGACTTGAGGTTATATCCCAGATCTTGATAAAATTGATGGGCTATCAGGCGTTCGTCACGGTTGCCACTACTAAGTACAATGGCATTAGCACCAGTTTCTACCGCCCAGTGCTCAATGGCACGGATCAATATTTTACCGATACCCAGCCCGCGGTGATCTTTGCTGATTACAAAGCAGTGTATCCGTATATAGGTTCCGTTCTTTTCATACCATAGTTGATGGGTTAACCCGGCCATACCAACCACAAATTCGTCATCCACAATAACCAGGGTGCGGTAGTCCGAATTTTTACTGATGTTGGCATATCTTACCTGTACCTCATCTGCCGTGCAAGGATACCCCAATTCGGTTATCAGCTCACTCAACCTGGTGATGTCGCCTTCGTTAGCATCACGTATCAAATATTGCTGTCGTGCTGTCATCATATCAAAAACGTGAATGGTAAGTGTTTGGGTTTAGCATTGTTCTATTCCAAATATTTATTCCATAGCGTATGCCTTTGTTGGTCTGTGAGCCCTAATTCTGCTTTTAAAAAATTATCTACCGACCCGTACTTTTGTTTGATAGCCATAAATGCAGCATCCAAATATTCCTTTTTTGCACTTAATATTGCTTTTGCCACATTTTCGTTAACATGCATGTATTGTACCATCCCATTCATGACCTTAACGTTTTCGGCCTGGCGATAATAATTTGTGGCCGTATAATCGTCTATAATAGTATTGTAAGGCACACCTAAACTATACAAAAACAAGGCTGCTCCTATGCCAGTACGATCTTTCCCGGCAGTGCAATGGAAAACAAGGCTTTGATCATCAGGCAAGGTAAGTAATTTATTAAAAAATGGTTTATAACGGTCTGCCAGATATTTAGTATTGGTATAAAACGACGTTATTATAGAGTCTCCCCCGGTTTTATGGTTAGCGATCTCTTTCATCCTAGTATTTAAACTATCACTTCCGGCCGGGCAAAGTATATAATCTGTATTGGGGTTTAGCCTGTCGGGAGCTTGTTGTGATTCCTGATGCCCCCTAAAATCAACATCGTAAGTTATTCGTCTGTTTTTGAGTACCAGTAGGTCGGCATCCGTTAGTTTACTTATATCAGCGCTGCGGTATACTTTCCCCCATTTTACCTTACGGCCATCTTTTGTTTTGTACCCGCCCAGATCCCTAAAATTTGCGGCACCTTGTAAAATCACATGTCTTTGCAGGCTGTCTGCAATTTGGGCATATGTGCTGTTTACTATCGTAAAGGTCAAAAGTAATATGATATATTTTTTCATGGCTAAAATAAAAAAACAGGAGACCCAAGATCGGGCCCCCTGTTGTATGTGAAGATAGTTAATTATTTAGTTAACCAAGTATCTTTTGATGTATCATCTGTACCGCCAAACTGTGTTTGTAAAGAAGCTTTATAATTGGCTGAGTTTGCAGAAGCTTCGTCAGAAGGATATTGCCAACGACGCGGAATAAGGTTGCCCGGTGTACTTAAGGCACCACCGCTGCCACCTTGAGCTAGTGCAGGAATTCCCGTCCTTCTAAAATTATAGTATGCTTCAAAACCACTGTTTTGCCACATCGCTACATATTTTTGAGTCAAGATCTGAGCTAGGCCGGTGGCATTGTCGCCTGCGTATACCACGTTGGCATTGGTTAAAAAATTATTGAAGTTTATTGTTGTTGTACCAATGGTTTTGCCACCAAGATCACCAACAGTAAGCGTCTGTCCATCAGTTAACCCATAATAGGCTAACGATGCCTTGATACCGTTTGTATACCAGGTAGCCGAAGGGATAGCAGGTGTAGTGATCCAACCACGGTTAATTGCTTCTGCTATATTAAAACACATTTCAGGATAACCTAGAAATATATAGGGTTCAGCGTTAGCACCGCCTTTATCAGTATAATACCTGTTATAGTTGGTGAATGAATACATGCCGTTACCCGAATTTGTTAAGAGTGCATCTTGAGTGAGCAAAATATCAGCACCAACATAGGCTGTAAAATCACTAACTGTTTTCCCGGCCTTGATCTGTGCGGGGGCAGGGGTTGCAGCTATAAATGTGCGCGGATCCTGATTTGCAGTAGTAATGTCCAAAAATACTTTACCAACATTTGCATAGTTATTGTAAGGATTGTTACCACGTGCAAAAATTGGATAAGAATTGAAAGCTACATTGTATTTGTACAATACGTTATCACCGTTTCCTGTCATTATAGGATATTGCGCAGGATTGCTTAAAATGGTATTGAATTTGGTGATAATATTAAGATCAGCATTATCTACAGCTCTTTTACTTAAACTGATCAAAACACGTAAGGTATAGGTATTGATCAATTTTTGCCATTGCATGCCGGTCAATCCAAAAATATCGCCTGTTGCATCAAGTGTTTTATTAGGGTCAAGTTTAAGGGTTGGATTGGTAGAAGTAAATAAACCGTTAAGAATAGTGTTCGCATTATCAAGCAATGCTAAACTATTTTTATAAACATCATGTTGCGTATCGTATTTTGGTGTAAGATTATTAATATCGCCAGCCTGAGTCATAGGGATATCACCAACGCGTTGCGATAACCAAATGGCAGAATATGCCCTGAAAAATTGAGCAAGCGCGAAGTAGTAATTATTACTACGGTTCAATTGAGCGGTCGATTGTTTTTCTAACTCAATAGCATACTTCAAAATGTCGTATGTTTGGTTGGTAGTTGTCCAGTTATAGTAGTTAGTTCCCCTATAATAAGTATAGTTAGACAAAAAGTGCTGGCTATATTTATAAGCATCACCAAACGGTTCTTCACCATTTCTAACCAGGGTTGCCGTAATATGATTCAATAAGAGTGAGGGTGGTATCAATCCTCCTGCATTAGCTACGTTAGGGCTATCTACCAGGTCGCCTTTTTGGCAACTGCTCACAAACAATAACCCAAAAGCTAATATGAGGGTATATGCAATATTTGATCTATTTTTCATGTCTAAATTTTTAAAATTAAAATCCGAAGTTGATATTGAAACCAAACCTTCTTGCAGTTTGCGTTTGTAAGTCGGCCGAACTGGTATTACCACCCGAAAGTGACCTGTCAGATCCGTTATAACCTGAAGCATACTGATCAAGGTCCATATCTTTACGTGCTGCAAAATATAGCAGGTTTCTGCCTACTAATGAGAACGAAGCACGCTTTACAACCCCTTTTAGATATTTTGCAGGTATAGAATAGCCTAATGTTACCTCACGTAATTTAGCGTACGAACGGCTTATCATGTAATATTCGTCAAAGTTGCCGCCTACACCGCTTGATAAATAACCTTGTACGGTTACCGCGGTTGTATTAGGTGCAAAAGTTAACTGGCTTGCATTGTCTAAAGCACCGTTAGTATAATGCGGTGTTCCGCTTGCTATTACAACACCAGGAGCTACATATTTTGGTGTAGGCGCTATTGTACCAGTATTGGTTGAGAGCCATTCGGCATACCTTGCTGTTCCAAAATCGCCGCTGGCACTTTCAATAGATGTTCCGCCGTTGTTAGCATGGTAGTAGGTGAAGTCGTATATTTTACCACCTATCCGTCCATCAAACTGAAAACTTAAGGTTAAGTTATGATAACTGAAACGGTTATTGATACCGAAAGAAAAATCGGGATTAGCATAACCCAGTAACTGTGAATTTGGGATACCACCTGGAGCATTGATAGGGAAACCACTATTATAAATGATATTGCCACTATTATCTCTCACAAACTTGGTGCCATATATACCGTCAACACGATCGCCAACTACATAGTTGTGATTGTTTTGTTGTAGGGTAGATTGGCCCGGAGGAGTCTCTTTTAAGGTTTCTCTAAAAGTTGAGTAATTCAAATTAATGTCCCAGTTAAGGCCTCTTGAGCTTCTAAGCGGCGATCCGTTAAGTTGTAGCTCAATACCCTTTTTTAGTGTAACAACGCCATTAACTAATTGGTATTGATAACCGCTTGAATTTGGCAGGGTTTTTTGAAAGATATTTGGCCCGTTATTCGTAGTGAAATAAGTAGCATCTAATCCTAGCCTGTTACCTAAAAACTTAAGGTCTAATCCGCCTTCATAAGAGGTTACCGAATATGGTTTCAGATCTGGGTTATATAACGTGTTAGACAAGCTTATAGACGGTAACCCATTATAAAATGTTCCGGGGCCGGACGGTGATGCATTTGTGTAATTTGGACCATCATATGTGCTATAAAGTTCGGAGCCATAACCCAATAGGTTACCTACCGGCTGGCTATTAAAAATACCTGTAGTAACAGCAGATGTCACCTCGTTGTACGCAGTTCCGACAGTTGGGGAGGTAAGCCCGCCTTTAACGTTGGCTGCAGAAGCACGCAATTTTACAAAGGATATAAAAGCGGGCATTGTTATATAATCGGATACCACACTACTTACAGCAACGGAAGGATAGAAAGAGTTTCTATGCCCCTCGGGTAAAGTAGACAGATTATCAATACGGCCCGTGTTGTTTATATTGATGTAATTTTTATACCCCAGATCGATAGAGTAAAAACCGCTATAGACCTGCATCCGGGAGTCAAAGTTGTAACTTAATATAGGGTTTTGTGAATTAGCTAAATTGTACACATTGGGGCTTGACAAATCTTTTGTTGTTTCCCAAACCGATCTATAGGTAAACGAGCGTTGACTTGCGCCTGCGAAGCCACTGAATGAAAAATCAGAGATCTTTTTGTTGAAATTCAAGGTCAGGTCGGTGTTGTTTTCTAACAATCTTCTTCGGTCCTGTCTGTAATCGCCATACCAACCAAAATAATACCAGGGTAAATAAGTATTTAAATTGGTAGATGCAGGTACTATTTCTGTTCTTAACTGATCCCAGGTTGTTACCTGAGAGCGTAAAGCCATACTTAATGCATCATTGAATTTATAGGAGACCTTTAAATTACCATAAATATCGGTTTTGTCGTGGCTGCGTAACCATTTTTTGGCAATGAACCATGCACTGTTCTCACGCCCATATTCCGGGGCATATTGAACAAGGTCATTAACGCCTTGCGGGCCTTTGTAAACATCTTGCAGATCATCAATGTTATAATCTGAAGATCCGTAAACCTTAAACATATACGCATAGCTATTTGGGCCGTAGCTAACATCAGGAACGTTTGGAGAGTATTGGATATTAAGGTTCAACCCGCCTTCTACACGCAGTTTAGATGTGATATCATAACCAGCGTTAAGGTTATAATTGTCAAGGTTCAATCTGGTATTAGGAAATATACCTTTTTGATAGGTATGAGAATACGACATCCGGATATCATAATTTGAACCACCGGCAGCCATTGAAAGATTATCTGTAGAAATTAAACCTGTACCGGCAAACTTATCAAAATTATTGGCACCCCGTGCTAACCATGGCGTTGGCGTTCTTTTACCAGTTACGGGATCGTAAGGGCTATCAAATTGTTTGATTAGCTGACCTTCAAAACGTGGGCCAAATTCTTGTAAACGTTGCGAATTATCATACAAAACATCTGTGCTGTTATAATCAAGGGATGATGAATAACCTTTTTTAGCATATTGATATAAAAAGTTGGTTCCCCGTCCGTATTCCGTTTGCACTTCTGGATTGGCAATAAAACCATGTTCTGCAATATTACTGCTGTTAAAATCGATCTGCCAGCCCTTTTTATCCTTTGTACCTCTTTTGGTGGTTATGATTATAGCACCATTAATACCACGGAAGCCATACAAAGCCGCCGCGTTTGGCCCTTTAAGAATGGTGTATGAATCCACATCATCCGGGCTAAAATTGTAGGTATCCGAGCTGATAGGTACGCCATCTACAACATATAAAAGATCTGTACTGCCACGAAGTACAACTTGCGGGCGGCCTAAAAATTCTGCAGATGCGCCAACACTTAAACCGGCAACTTTACCAACCAAGCCATTGATAGGATTAGGGTCACGAGCCTTGGTCAATTCTTCACCTTTTACTTCTGTAGTAGAATAGCCGATCTTTTGAAATTCTTTTTTCACACCAAAAGCCGTTACTACAACTTCGTTCAAACTTTTAGTATCGGGCTTTAAAGATACCGATAGATTAACCTCCTCGGCTAAAACAATCTCCTGACTCTGGAAACCAAGGGTGCTAAATACTAAGGTTTGACCTTTAGAGGCAGAAATAGTAAAACGGCCATTGACACCTGTTGTAGTACCTTGTTTGGTGCCTTTAAGCATAACCGTAACACCCGGCAAGGGTTGGTTGGTTTCGTCAATAACTATACCTCTGATGGTTTGATTTTGGGCAAACACATTGCCACATGCAATTAACACAGTTACTAAGGTGAATAGTAGCCGTGAAATTTTTCGTAAGTTTTGTTTCATGTAGGGGTTTTTTTGACAAAAGTAAACCCGCTTTGTTAAGAAATTTGATATGATTTAATAACAAAACATTAATTTATTGCAATAAAAGATTGCCTCTATTATAAATATGTTAATTTATTATAATCGCATTATAAATAAGAAAAATTTATAACTATGGGTAAAAAAACGAATTAAAACAAATTATAAAATTCAGTTAAAGTACTAATAGTATTTGTCTATTAGTTTTATATGCATAATAGATATACGCTATATGTGTAATAGCAACTAACTAATTTGGACTAGAAAGATTTTACTCCTCTCCTAAATTGCAGTGTAACAAACTTTTATAATTTATCACCGCCGTTTTTTTCAATAAAGACATTAATATCAAGCAGGTCTTTAAAATTAGATTCCAAAGTTTTTCGATCCCAATTCCACCATTCGCTATTTAGTAATTGTTCTATTACATTTTCTGCAAATCTTTTTTTGATCACTTTCCCAGGCACACCTACCACTACTTCGTAAGGTTGCACATTTTTTGTAACAACCGAGCCAGATCCTATTACCGCGCCCGTGCCCACTGTAACCCCCGGCATTATAATGGCTCCATGGCCGATCCAAACATCATGTCCAATTACGCATTTATGGTCTCTGCGCCACTGGAAAATTTCTTCGTCATTAACCGTGTCTAATCCATATTGGACGCGCCTATACGTCATGTGGTGCTGGGTAACCCGCCATTGCGGATGATTGACGGGGTTTATCCGTACACTATTAGCGATGGAACAATATTTACCTACTTCAGCATAAATGATCTTAACATTTCCATCCGTATAACTATAATCGCCGAACGAACATCCTTCAAGAGAAGTGTTTTCGCCAAGCGCGGTCCAGGCTCCCAAAATGCTATCTTTTATTTTGCAAGTAGGGTGTATATAAGGTTCCTCACTCAAAAACATTTCATTCTCGAAATTTTCCGGAGGATGATTGTCAAAATATCGCATGGCTTTATCTGTATGTAAAATCGTAAACTGGAAAATCGGCTCCGTCCTGAAATTCAGCTAAATGGTTATATCGCCTTAAGCCGGTATTTGATATCATAAAGTAATGATCCTGGGAACCAATGTTCTCATTTATTTCATTTATGATGGATGCCAGATACTCTTTTTGGTTCTTATTGAGCTTTTGTTCGCAATAAGCAAGGGTAATATGTCCAATAAACGGGCGTGTCATTTTGATGTCCAGATCATGTAGCTTTTCATTATTATAAAAACCCGATCTAAACCGTACGATCCGGTTATAATCTCCTTTACTTTCAAACACGCCCAATATCCCTAAGGATGTACCAAAAATACTTAAACCAATCAGCTTCATCCGGAGTGGGTGATCTTGTTTGATCATGGAAATTTTATGAAAAGCATTTGCAACCATAGCAGGATAGCAGGCTTCTATACCGGGGCATAAAATATTCTTTTTGAAGTTTTCATTTGACAACGTATTGGCTATAGTTTGATGCAGGCTATCAGCCGGAAGCATGTAAAACCCATTTATGGGCTGAATATTTTCGTGCAATATTTGCTGAATACTGATCAGGAATTTTATCAGATCCTCATTACCCGGATTATTATTAAGCATTGATACTATGGCATAACCCATATATTCGTTTGGCATCCACGTAGCATTATTAAAATGAAAGTTTCCCGCGGGTACAAGCTGCATAGAATTCTTTATGATCTGCCCGGGGCGGATCTCATTTAATTGCCTTTGTTGATAAGCATGAAAATGAAGGTCGCTGATATTAACGCTATCATTTTTTGGTTGGGTATAATGTACAGGCATAGGTATTAAAAAGCAGTTTGATATTTTTCTTTAGTGGTTTTAAATGATGCTTGTGAAACAACGCTGCCTCTTACCAGCGTATGCGTAACCATTGGTATAGCATCAATCAATTTAACTATGAGCAGGTCGGCATGTTTGCCTACCTCAATACTACCAGTATACTGGGCTATACCTGCTGCTTTTGCCGGATTTAATGTAGCCAGATTTACAGCATCGGGCATTGATGTTTCCCCCTCATGGTATAATTGAAAAACAGAGTGAAGAATAGCGGGTGGATAATAATCGGAGCAAAGAGAATTTACTACCTTTTTTTTCACGGCATCAGCCATATTGAGGTTACCCGAAAGTGAACCACCCCTTAAAATGTTCGATGCGCCTCCAACCACATGCATGCCCAGATTTGTGGCATGTTCGGCCGTTTCAAATGTTACAGGGAACTCACAAATGTTAACACCCATATTATACATATGATCAACCTTTTCAACCGTATCGTCATCATGAGAAGCTACGGGTATGCCCGCCTTTTTTGCATGGCTAATTAACGCGTAAAGCTTTTCAATGCCAACTATAGGCCTTGATGTAAGTTGTTCGAATAACTCTTTTGCCTGCAATTCTGTTTTTCCTTGTTTAATTGTTTGGGCAATAAAATTAGCTTTAGGATATTGCCCCTGGCCAGGTGTATGATCCATTACCGATAATAACGAGATATAGCCTTTGTCTATCAATTCAAAGCATTCGTTATAGGCCTCTACGCCAGATATTTCAAAACGCAAATGGATCTTATTATTCAATAAAGTTTTACCTATGGACGACTGGTAAACACTGTGAAAAACCTCGCCGCGGGAATATTTGCTTTTTGATGTCGTTTCGGCGGCGTGATACCCTAAATGCAAAGAGTGGAAAACCGTTGTTAAACCACAGCCGCTCATTTTACGTTCGAGCTCCCTAAAGGCCACCCTAACCGGGATATCCGCTCCCGGCCTCGGGATGATTTCGGCATCGAGCGCATCTGTATGGATGTCAATTATACCCGGCATAACGATACCGCCACCCGCGTCGATGGTGTTTTTTGCTGATGATGTGCTTGTTCGATCTATGCTGCTTATTATCCCTTCCTCAATTTGCAGTGAAGCATTCTCAATCACCCCGTTAGGTGTAACAATAACCGCATTTGTAATGGTAAATGAGTTCATACTAGTCAAGATATATTTTCGTTAGTAACCATTTGATCTACTGTTATTTCACCAGCTTTCAGCTCTATCCGCCTGTCGGTTAGCTGCGCCAGTGTATATTCATCGTGCGAAACCACCAATACCGATGTTCCGCTATCTTTCATTTTTAGTAACATATTTATCACCACATCTTTAGTGCGGGCGTCTAATGATGCTGTTGGCTCATCAATAAGCAAAAACCTGGGCTTTGCTATAATTGCCCGTGCAACATTTATACGTTGCTGTTCGCCGCCGCTAAATGTTACAGGAAAGGCATCCCATAATTCGGGTGGCAACCCTAAGTTTTCTAACATGTTTTTAGCTTGTACACGCGCATGCGCTTTGTTTTTTTCGATCCGAAACAAGTTCTCGCAAACTACATCTACTGCTGATACCCGTGGGATAACACTTAAAAACTGCGAGCAATAAGTTATTTCGTTTTTACGCAATTCTATTATTTTATGATCATCGGCTTTCACCAGATCTATCATACCAGACCTGGACCGATACATAATTTGACCCGAAGAGGTTATGTAGGTACGGTAAATGCACTTCATCAAACTAGACTTTCCAGAACCCGACATGCCCGTGAGCCCAATAATCTCTCCCTCTTTCATGGAGAAGTTTATATTTTTTAGCGCAGTAATCTTTTTACCATTCAAAATATGGAGATGGAATGCTTTACTCAAATCATTTACTTCCAGTATATTCATAGATGATGCATATTAAATTATAGTAAGGAGCTAACCAGTAATTGAGAATATTCATGTTGAGGGTCCTGCAATATCTGATCGGTAAGCCCGCCCTCTACTACGCGTCCGTTTTTCATTACGAGTGTCCTGTCGGTTAACATCCTTATAACAGAGAGGTCATGCGAAACAACGATCATCGTTATACCCAGGTCCTGTTGCAACTCTCGAATAAGATCAAGCACCTTAGCCTGTACAGAAACATCAAGGCCTGTGGTAACCTCATCTAAAAAGAGCAATGGCGGGTCGTTGGCAATGGCTTTTGATATTTGCACCCGCTGTTGCATACCTCCGCTAAAGGTGACAGGCTGGTCGTCCATCCTCAATACTGGGATCTCTGTTTTTATCAGCAGGTCTGAGGCCCGGGCGCGTATGTCACCCACATGATAGTTGCCTGCCATAATCAACTTTTCGGCAATATTACCGCCCGATGTGAAGTTAAAATTAAGCCCATCACGGGGATTTTGGTAAACCATGCCCATTAGATAATTTTTTATATAACGTTTCTTCTGGCTTGAAGCGTCCAGCATATTAATGGATCCGTCAATATAGGGCATAAACCTTGCCGAGCCGCTTGTTTGCTCCATATCGAGATACAAAAGCTTTACAACCGTACTTTTGCCCGATCCGCTTTCGCCCACAATGCCAAGTACTTCGCCGGGATACAGGTCAAAGCTGATATTGGCGCAAGCCACAATGCTATCAGTTTCGGGGCAGATATTGGAATTATATTCCGGCCCAGTTAGGGCGAGTGTATTTTCATTGGGTTCACCATATATTTTAGTCAGATCGGTTACCTTAAGTAGCCAATTGTCGGCGTTACGGCTCATAGTTGGTCAATGTATTTATTGGCGTGCTGCTTTGGCTCCATATCCTCTGCCAGCTTATCTAAAAAATTACTATCGTTAATTAGGAAATGTTTTGTCCCATCGTCAAAATACAACTCATCCATAAAAGCCTTTTTGTATCCGGTTCTGTAGCACTCGGTTCCAGAAAAGTTTTCGGTATGAAACTTCACGTCCTCAAACTCCAACGGATCTACGATAGTATAAGGCGGAATAGCATATAGCCTTTTCTCACGGCCGGCACCAAACAAATGCAGCGCATTGGAATGGTTTAGATTGGGTACATCCCATTTTGGTATGGGTGATGGGGCCAAAATATATCTTTTATTAACCATAACCGGGTACCCGGCACCTAACATAATGTCTCCATCTCTTACATAAGACTCATAAAGAGATACCCACATCTTAGCATAGTCGGCCTCGCCGTGCATTTGCCTTGTTTTAAATTCATACCGTTCAACACTGCGCAATGGTTCAGGTTGTGGCACCTGATAAATGTATATCTGGTCGTCCCTGAGTTCTTCTTCCGTGATGCGATGCCGGGTTTGGATAAGGGTAGCCTCGGCGGTGTTGTACGTTGTTTTACAATTTGTCATCTGGTGTACAAACTCACGCAGGTTACAGGCATTAACGCTGGCGTCGCTGCCCTGGTCAATAATTTTAAAAACATCGTCTTTACCTATAATAGCCAGGGTAACATGTAAGCCACCGGTACCCCATCCTCTGGAAATAGGCATTTCGGGCGATGAATACGGGACTTGATAACCAGGTATAGCAACCGCTTTAAGCAGTTTCCGCCTGATCTCTTTTTTGGTTGCCTCGTCAATAAAAGCAAAATTATACTTGTTGGTATATTTATTATTCTCAACCATCTCTATTCGGTGCTTACTGGTTGTTCAACCTTTTGTTTTCCGGAACGCTTTATGGCTTCACGCAGGTTTTTCAGATCGGACTGAAAGGTTACATAATGCGGCAATTTAAGGTGATTGGTAAAACCCATTGCTTCTATACCTTCGGTATGATATAGAACAAACTCCTGATCGTTAGCTGGCGAATTGATATCGGGGCTGCGCATACCGGTATCTAAAATACCCATGCAAATAGCTTTTGTGTCATTTTGGCCAAAGCATAGGCCATAACCAATAGTATAACTAGGGGGCTGTTTTTTTTTGACCGTTCTACCTGTAGATATTGTTTCAGCCTCTGTTACCTCAATCTTGCCGATATATCTGAGCCGCCCCGAAGCGTCTTTTACCCGTACTGGTACCGGGCCGTACCTTAGTTCGCCAACGGTTGGGTGTACATTGCCAAAACCTCTCATGCTGGCATAACCCAACGCCATAAGCCCTCCAGTTTCGGCACGGGCCATCATTTGCAGCCTTGCCGATCTGACGGCCGGAAATTTGATGGCCTCCCGGGTTATATCTGCTAATGTCTTATCCTCGTTCGGGTCAACCGGTTTTAATAATCCTTCGTTCTTAAGCAGATCGATCACTTTTGCGAACGTAGTTATTTCGGCCAGGTGTTCGGTATCCACACCCTTGCGAAATTCAGTTAAAAACTTTTGGATATCTTCGTTATTTTCCGTGGCCTTACTGGTATCAATAATACGTTGTGTATAATCCCTTGTAGGCCCAAGAATTTGCCCCCCGGGTATCTCGCGGAATGATGCCGATATTTTGCGCTTTATAAACATCTCCCGGGTATTTAGCGTTTCTGAGTAGTATTTTCTTTGCAGCGTTGCCCTAAAAGCCCTTAAAATAAAAGCTGCCTCAAAAACTTCGCCCTCAGACTGTTTTAAAGCGATTGCAGCGTATTCAGGAGCGTACATACCACCCTCGCCCATCACTTTATCTACGGCCATCCGCAATTGCGATCGGATTTGCTCAATATCAAGCGGTGTAGTGGCATCTTTCAGCCTGTAAAACTCAACTAATTGTTGTGAGTTGTGTATGGCATCTGTACCCCCTTTAACTGCGATGTATCCCATTATCTGTAGTGCTATTTGTTATATAAGTAATTTCATTGCTTCGGGGGATACAAACAATGCAGTTTTTATTGTCCGTTAGTATCAAATCTATCCCAAGTGGAAATTCCATATTTTGCTCTTTTACATCATCGAGTATTGCAGGGTTTAATCCGGTAAGGTAAATTGTTTGTGTGTCTTTTACACCCGGGCCCTTCAAAGTGAGCTGTAGCGATTGAGCACTTGCCAAACTGCTGATACTGTCCACATCAATAATAATTGTAGCGCTATCTTCCGGATACGACAAGGTTCCCCTTTTTAAACTCGGTATCAAACCAGTATACTGTAATCCCGAAACAAATACAAAGTCTGCGTTTTGAACCGATACCATAGGTGCCGAACTGTGCAGGGCAATATATTTAGCTATTTCGTTATCGGTTTTTTCTTCCACATAAAAACTGGCATCTGTATTTAGCAATGCAAGCGCGATGAGCAAGCTTGTTTTATTTATACCAGCCGGTATTTGTTGGACATCAACATCGTGTAAAACGTTTATTTTGCCTGGCCTGGCCATGCTATCCAATAGCATTCTATAATGCAGTTGAGCATCAAATACCTCATCGTAAATTATGGCTTTTTGCATATTAATCTTGCTCCATCAATTTAAAGTCCACCTTGGTACGTAAGATCAGGGCATGCTCAATTTTTGCATTTTGGTTAATTTTTGCAGAATGATGAGCCAAAAAGTCATTTACGGGGTTTTGGTTTGCGTTATGTAATTGTGTGTATGCATCTATAAATGCTATGCAATAGCTCCTTACAGGCTCATCGCCCAGGCAAATACCTATGCCCCTGGTATTGTTAACCAATAATTCACATTCGGTGGTTAATGCTTCGCCTAAGTAAAAGGGCTGAAATTCTACCGAATCTTCGGCCTTTACCATTGTCATGCAAAGGGTGGGGCTTTTTAAAATAACCACTTCAAAATTTGTTTCCAAATCGGTAACAAGGCTTTCAAGTGGCTGTAAATCGCACTCCACTAATACATAGTCCTGATCTGGCATATCGGTCGTATTTAAAGGTAGATCATTATCAGTCATAGCGTGAAATTGTAGATGCATTAAATACCGTACTGAAATCCATATATAATATTCCGTAATATTAGCATGCTAAAATGAAGTAAAGTTTAGCTCAATATTAAATCATGATGATGGATATTGGGCTAATTTTAGATAGTTGGTCATCTTTTTTGATAAAACGCCGGCAGGGTTAAAGAATCTTTAACAAATAAATAACGTATACATAATTGTTAACACATGTTAGCTATCCATTTTTGTTGCATCAAATTATGAGCAAACTTTTTTATATTGTAGGAGCCTCCGGTGCCGGAAAAGACACCTTGATGAATTACTGTCGGGATCAGGTGAATGGCATATTGCCCATTGTTTTTGCGCATAGATACATCACCAGGCCGGCAAATGCCGGGGGCGAGAATCATATAAGTTTAAGCGAGAAAGAATTTGAGTTAAGATCTCAACATAACTTATTTGCTTTGCAATGGAAAAGCCATGGCTACTATTATGGTATAGGCACGGAGATCAATATATGGCTGCAAAATGGATTTATTGTGGTCATAAATGGATCGCGGGAGTATTTGCATATTGCAACGCAAAAATATCCAAACATGCATACCATATTAATTGAGGCCAGCCCAGAAGTTATTGAGGCCAGGTTACATAACCGGGGCAGGGAAACCACAAATAATATTGTTAAACGTATGGCCCGTAATGAGCAGTTCGGCTCAATGGATAAGAACATCATATCTATCCGAAACGATAGCTCAATAGAATTTGCGGGCAATAATCTTTTAACTGCTTTACTACAATTTGAAGATATTGACACAACTACCTTGTGTGAAAATGCTATTTAAATATTGTGCGAACCGCGCGTTGAGTATGCTACCGTTGGTTCCACTCCGGCGCTGGGTAAACCGAGTTGGGGCACCATTGAGTGCCGAGAGGTAAGGTGTTTTGTTGCCACAGGTATGGACTCTTGTGGCAGCCAAAAGGAATAAAAGCCGATTATTTGGCTCTGGATAAAAAATTACCATCCCAACCTAAAAATTCCGGTGCTTTTCCTTCTTCAAGGGCATAAATTGTATGCTTACTTGCCTTGCCGCTTTGGTCGGTCATGGTTATTGTATATCCCTTTATATTGTAAGTTCCCTTGCTAGCAGACTGCCATTCGGCACTGTTTTTACTGTCATTATGGTCGTATCCGCCCGCTCGGGTCAGTTGGTATGTACCATCATAATTAAACTTAGTAACTTCAACAACTGATAGGCCACTCAAATTCGCAGTAAATTCATACGCGGCCGATAATCTTGCCGGGCACATTACTACTGGCCCTACCGCGGTACTGTTTAACTCCATATCCCCGTTTGGCTTCAACTTGCCCGTAAATATATTTCCGCTGTTCCAACGAATGGTAATTGTTTTACCACTGGTACTGTAGGTACCGCAATTAGCACTTCCGGCACTGCAAAAAGCATTGTAATTAAACCCCTCTAATCCTCCCCTGGGGCAACCCATTACAACTTGCCCGGACGGGTAAAACAAGTAGTACACTGTTCCGCCTTGCGGCGATGATCCGCTATATAATTTTCCTGTTCCCGTTACTTTAGAAGGTTTAAAGGCCGTCGCCTTTGTGCTGCTTTTTTCATGAATGACCGTGCCTGCCACAGCAGCCGTATTAGGATGAACTTTGCCATCATTAAATTTATCAACCCTGATTCTTTCTTTTGTTACCCACTCATCATAAGACGAAGGATAGTTATTGTAATGCACTTTGTATTTATCGCCATTTATTTCCAGTATTTTACCCGGCCACCAGCTATTTACCCATAAAATTTCTATTTTACTGGACGTTACCAGTGCCTGGCCAAAGCAATAATTTATTGCGAGCATTAATATGATTACAAAGCCTGTTTTTTTCATGAGATATTTTGTTTTTAATGCTAAAACTTCCAATAGTTTAAAACTAAGTAAAAAAATTAATTTATTAGAAAAAAAGCACCAAATGTGTTACTAAGTCTCTGAGTTTGCAAATACGGTTACACTCATGCGATTAAATGTTAATGTATTACATACTTATGTACACTTAAAAAATTTAGCATTTAAAGTGGCCATTTCTCAATGATTTAAGCACGAAAGGCTGTAACTTATTTGTAATATGCTCCCGTGAAGTTTAACAAAAAAATGTGTTACAGGTATTATTCTTGCATTCTGTTTTTGCTCATCCCACCAAAATTTCGTATATTGTATGGTTTACGGGGAGTGCTAAGTACAACTCCCCTTTATAAGGTGCGCTGGTGTGATTGTAAGCCCGTCGAAGAACGGAGCGCAGAGGCCCATACACCACACTTAGACGGGCTTAGCACTACAGTCCTCTTTTGTTCTATACCCATTAATACCCATGTGTCTTCAATTTCTGTTGCGAAAATGGCAATGCGTGTGCTGTAAGCCCCCCATTTTTAGTACGCATCAAAAGTAGATTTCTCTGTTAGTTTCTCAATTTTAGTATTGTTAAAAACCACACAGGCACCCGCTAAGCAATGTTTACCAAGTTTTATATTCAATATAAAGCCGCCCTTTAAGTTAGTAGCTATACTATCTGTTTAGCTTACTTTGTACGGGATCTTGTATTTTGAAAAAAAGAAATCCGCAAAAATTATCGAAAATTTCGCGGATTTCGGTGAACGTTAGTGGCCCCGACGAGAATCGAAATCTTTTATGGCTGATTTGCATTTTGCAGCGGGTTTATAGGATAATTAAACAATCTTTCAATAACTGAGATCTTGCCCATTTAGTACTCGGGAAATATTTTCCTTCGTACTACTATTTGGTTCAATTTCACTTAGTTGTTTAAGTTTCGTCGCTATGCTTTCAGACCAGTTGTTTTTCCCCCACTTATTTAACACTTTAATCGCCATGTTTCTATTTCTTGTTACCGGGCTATCAAGGGCAGTTAATATTATAGGCTCTCCTTTCGTAGGGTATTGTTCAAGAAACGTAATAACATAGTCAAGTGATTGATGTTTAATAAATTCCGGCCCCAATCCCAAGGAATCCCTTGGCCCTGTTGCCAATTCTTTTAAAGGAATTACCGTAGTAGCAAACATGATAACTTCATCAACATTCTCTGGTTTAGCTTCATTGACAACATCATACCATAGTGAACTTTCAGAGGGATTAATTTTCAACTTTTGCCATACAATTTCCCAAATATCGATATTAAGCATCTTAGCAGCCTGCTTCCCATTCCAAAAAGCTATGTTATCACTACTGTTCAACGCTACTAAAGTCAATTCCGACCAATTTTTACTATTTAAAATCTCGACTATATCAATTAAGCAATTTGAAATTATATCTTGGGTCCAGCCATTTTTTGATTTCTCAGCAATGTCGTTTTGAAGGTCGGTTAAGAAATCTTTTATTTGATTAAGTACGATAAAATGTGATACATCATTAGCGTGTACTTTTGCATGGCGGACAAAGTTTTCTATCAATATGGAAGCAAATTGATAATGCGAAATATCTTCAGCCGGACCACCAGCTATTAAGGCCGCGATAATTTCTGCGGACGCTTTAAATATGGAGGTATCTACGCTTCCTTGTTTTAAGACATCATGTAAGTCTCCATTTAGCGCACAAGTGTAGGCGAGGTACTCATACATAATACTGTTTTTATAACCGTCAATAATCAGCCAGTTTTTAACATTATTATGCAATTCCATTTTTGCTAATCTTTCAACTATATGGATTCTGCCCCAACCATCTACTTTTTTAGCTATTTCCCAAAAGTCATTGACCACATCATTTGAGATATTTGATATGGCCACAATTGAAAACAACGTAAACTCATCGTGTAGTCCAATAGTTTTAATTTCATTGATTACGCTTTTACCTTTACAAACACCAATCATCGCAATACCAACTTTAACACTATTCCGATGATTTGTTTTGAATGCCAGTTCTTTCGAAAATTCAAAAAGATAAGGATTGATCGGCAGCGATAAATTGATCGCTTTTTCAAGGAAATCATCTATAATGCTTATTATAGAATCTGTCTCTGTAACTAGTTGATAAAACTTCGCTTCACTCCTTTTATCTCCATATTCTGATATGCGTTTTAAAAGTTTGACTAACTCTCCAACTTTCAATTTTGATTCGTCTGAATCTTGTGCACCAAACATTGAATCAAGTAAGCCTGGCGCCCATCTTACTTCATTGTCATTTGTTGGTTTCTCATCTGGTAAATCGTTTGCGCTATCCTTTAATCTACCTTCTTCGTTCAAATTCTCGGTTAAGAATTTATAAATAGACGCATTTGTTCTCCATTCTAAAATTTCAGAGTTGTCTTTGCTAACAAAAAGGTTTTTTATCCAATCTAACACGATAATATAGGTTTTAGCTTTTTTTTAAATTATCGAATTTAACAAAAAACCCTTCAAATTTCATCTAAAGGGTTTTTAATAATCTCTCCCATGCTGTTCCCTTGGATGGGTGTAAATGTGGTCCCGACGAGAATAACCTTGTATTCTTAACGTGCAGACTTTCAATATTTTATAGCGACTTAAATTCTTTACTCACCGAATTACTCACCGCTTTTTTTTGATACAGATTAATTGCAAATCCTATAGTGTAAAGATACGAAATATTGAACATTCCAAAAATACCTTTTGCTATCTTTACGTTACTCGTAATGATTAATTTTAGAGTAACCTGGCCGAAAGCAATCTGTCATGAGTATAGCAAATTTCATTTTTGCCGTACAGAGGTGGAAAAAACTTAGAATCGAAACCCAGAGAGAAGCATGTGACGAAATCGAACACCTCTGCCGCATCCCAAAGGCTTAATTGTGAAACTATATAAATTGATGTGTCATTGATTAATTACTTTAATTTGCGTTCTGATAATTTTTAGTTGTGAAAATACTGATTGTAGAAGATGAAGAACGTATCGCCAGCCTTGTCAAACAGGGATTGGAAGAACAGGGACATACAGCAACGGTAGCTTATGACGGCCTAAGCGGTAGAAAACTGGCCCTACAACATGATTACGACCTGCTAATCTCCGATATTATTTTGCCCCACCTGACCGGCCTCGAACTTTGCCGGGAGATCCGTTCCGCAAAGCCGGATATGCCGATCATCCTACTTACCGCATTAGGAACTACGGATGATAAGGTAGAGGGTTTTGATGCCGGTGCAGATGACTACCTGGTAAAGCCTTTTGATTTCAGGGAACTATTAGTGCGCATCCGGGCGGTGATGAACCGCAAAATTGGCAGCCATGTTTTACAGCCCAGTATTTTAAAATACGCAGACCTTGAGTTAAACAATCAAACAAAAACCGTAACCCGTTCAGATAAAACAATCAGTCTTACTCCTAAGGAACTGAAACTCTTGGAGTATATGATGCAGAACAGCGAAAGGGTTTTATCAAGGGTCGAAATAGCTGAAAAGGTGTGGGATACCCATTTTGATACGGGCACGAATTTTATTGATGTGTATATTAATTACCTTAGGAAAAAGATTGATAAAGACTTTACCGATAAACTCATCCATACCAAACAGGGTCTTGGATTTATTTTTGTAACAGAAAAATGACGATACGCAACAGGCTTACCTTTCTATTTACAGGGATTATCGCGGCATTATTGCTTGCCTTTGCATTGGTGATTTATTTTTCATTTTCTGAAAGCCGGGAGGAAGAATATTATAATTCCTTAAGCCATACCGCCATCACCAAGGCCAATCTGTTACTGGACGCCAAAGTTCAGCCGGGGGTTCTGCAACTGATCTACAAACATTCACCTAATGCCCAATTTCAGGAAGAGGTCGCTATTTATGATACTTCTTTTCACTTGTTATATCATGATGCTGTTGAGATTGACAAAGTAAAAGAGACCCGCCAAATGATAGATGAGATCGTGGCCAAAAAGCGGATCACCTTTTATCAAGGGGAAATGCAGGTCGTTGGCATTTTTTATCATCATAACGGCAAAGACTATGTAATCACCTCCGCTGCGAATGACCAAAACGGCTATGCAAAATTGCGTAACTTAAAAATAACCCTGCTCATTGCATTTTTCGTATCTATCATTTTCATTTATATCGCCGGTCATATTTTTTCGAGCAAGGCGCTGAAACCAGTTTCAGACATGGTTGACAAGGTAGAAGAAATCACTGCTACAAACCTCGACCTCCGGATCAAAGAGGGTAATGGTAAAGACGAGATCGCAGAACTGGCGGTGACATTTAACGCCATGCTCGACAGGCTGGAGAAATCATTTGACGCCCAAAAAGAATTCGTATCCAATATTTCCCATGAATTGCGAACACCGTTAACAGCAATGCTCACCGAGCTACAGGTTACGGCAGAAAAAGATAGAAGCAATGAATACTACCGGGACGCGATACACCATGCGATCAGTGATGCGCAAAAACTGGTAAGGTTATCCAATAGCCTGCTTGACCTGGCTAAAGCCAATTACGACCATACCGAAATCGGTTTTAAAGAATTACGGCTGGATGAACTTATCCTTGACGCGCGTAACGATGCCTTGCATGATCAGCCGGGATGCAGGATCAATATTATTTTTGAAAAGGAAATTGAAGATGATGATTTTATTTCGGTGATGGGTAACGAGTATTTGTTGAAAGTCGCCTTTATTAACCTTATGGAAAACGGGTGTAAGTTTTCGGTTGATAAAGAAGCGGCAGTTGCCATCACCTATTTCAAAGAAAAAACCATTTTACGGTTCCAGGATCATGGTATCGGAATGGATGTCGAAGAAATGCCCCATATATTTACCGCTTTTTACCGGGGCTCCAATCAGCAATTTGCGGGCGGTAACGGGATCGGGTTATCACTCACCAAAAAAATTATCGAACTTCACAAAGGCACGATCACCGTTTCTTCCCAAAGAAACGAAGGCACTACTTTCACCGTAGAGCTTCCCCACGTTTAGTGTTTCTAATGGTTTTCTAATACTTTTATAAGACTTCTCTAACGGCCAGTTTATCGGAGGCGATTTACCTTTGCATCGCATTTCACAAAGAAAATTATCATACAAAACAAAATGGATACTGGTCCGAGTACAAATTATCAAGTAGTTATATCCCGCTAACCCAGGACGCTTATTTACGCAGTCCGGATAAACCGGGGCAAATTTATCGTCATGCGTAAAAAAGAAAAAACCCACACCATTTTAATTCCTTCCAATACCCCTTATACTTTAGTTGCCGGGCGCAAGCAGAAACCCGTAAAGGTATTTGCCTGTGCGCCATCCGCCGTATTGAGCTTCAACTTCTCTGCTGTTTTACCAATGGATTGCTAATGAAAAGAAACCAAGTTAATCACCGTGACCATGATTTGTAATATCGCTTTAATTTTTATTGCTGCCGGGGTCGCGGCTGACAACCTGGTGATTGCTTTTGTAAGCGGCAACGGAATGGCCATTTTTCGGGAATCCCGAATGGAAGACCCGAAACAAACGGTGCGCCCTCCCCGCTGGCTACTGCTATTCTTTTTACTTTTTATCATCCAGAACATGGTATTTTTCTATGGCAAGTGGTTCGGTTTGTATACTAAACATATACTATCCGGGCAGGAACAACTGATAGCGATCGGCTTATTGTTTTCAATGAGCATTAAGATGGCCCAGGAACTGAAAAGGAAAAACGGAACGGTTAAGCAGGTTTTATTTGATACCCAGGACTTCCTGGAGATCGGTTTAGGTACTGCTGTCTATGTATTTGCTTTTGGCTGCGCTTTGAACTGGCTCCAGCTTGACCGTCTGATATTCATCCTCTCGCTGCTCGTTTTTACCGGTATTTTTTTGCTTGGAGGCGCATTATTGGGAAAATATCATTTTGAAAAAACATTTAAATACCTCAACACGGTGTCTGTATTCCTGGTGATGATCGGAAGCGTACTCCTAATTATTGAACTACTTAAGCATAATATCCAATGACTTTAACAGAAACTACAAGGAAATTAAAAATTCCCGGAAGCGGCGCGGTATCAGGATTTGACGAAGCCGCGGTTACCCTACTTCGCCAGGTGTCAAAAGAAGATCACACCTCCTTTTATACCACGATGGAAAGTAGTGAACAGGGATTAAGTAAGGCTGAAGTAACCAATAAAAAAGGAAAATTCGGCTTAAACGAAATACAGCACGAAAAGGCCCCCGCCTGGTATGTGCAATTATTTCAGGCTTTTTTGAACCCATTTATTGCTGTGCTGATCATCCTGGCTGGTGTATCATTTGTGATGGATGTATTGATGGCGGCACCGGGTGAAGGCGACTATAAAACTGTTATTGTGGTCAGTGTAATGGTCATGTTAAGCTCATTGCTCCGGTTTTGGCAGGAGTATACCAGCAACCGTGCTGCAGAAGAATTAAAGAGCATGGTGAAAACTACCGCGGCCGTTTTGCGCCAGGGCAAAGGTAAATTCGAGATCAATATTATAGACCTGGTTCCCGGTGATATTGTCTTTTTAAGCGCGGGCGATATGATACCCGCAGATTGCCGGATCATCCAATCAAAAGATCTATTTATAAGCCAGGCGATGCTGACCGGAGAATCCCTGCCTGTTGAAAAGAGGGAGTTAGCTATTCCCGACGCCGATAAAAAGTCACCGCTTGAACTGGAAAACATCTGCTTTATGGGAACTAACGTGGTGAGCGGTACGGCACATGCCATCGTGGTAACTACGGGTAACCTGACCTATTTCGGCACAATCGGCAAAGCGATCACAGGTAAACGTAATGAAACCAGTTTTGATAAAGGAGTGAATAAAGTAAGCTGGCTGCTCATTCGGTTTATGCTGGTAATGGTGCCGCTGGTTTTTCTGATCAACGGATTGACTAAGCACAACTGGTTTGAAGCCCTGATGTTCGCCATTTCAGTAGCAGTTGGCCTTACCCCTGAAATGCTGCCGATGATCGTTACTGCCAACCTGGCGAAGGGAGCTAAAAGCATGAGCAAGCGCAAGGTGATCGTTAAACGTCTTAACGCCATCCAGAATATCGGGGCGATGGATATATTGTGTACAGACAAAACCGGGACGCTGACGATGGACAAGATCGTACTCGAAAGGCATTTAAATGTTTTTGGAGATGAGGATGATGAAGTAATGAAATGGGCCTACCTGAATAGCTTCCACCAAACAGGGTTAAAAAATCTATTGGATGTTGCGGTTTTGGAACATGCGGAAATACATAGCTGCGTCAACGCGGATGAATCGTTTACCAAGATCGATGAGATACCCTTTGATTTCCAAAGGCGGAGAATGAGTGTGATCCTCGAAGAAAAGAACGGCAAGCACTTATTGATCTGCAAGGGCGCTGTGGAAGAAATGCTTGACCTGTGTTCTCATGCCTTTGATCCGGGTGAAGACAAGTAGCTGCATATCGAGAACGACAAGATCGTGCCGATGGATGATGCCATGCGTAAGATCATCTTAAATACATCACGCAAACTGAACGAAGAAGGATTACGTGTGCTGTTGGTAGCCATCAAGGAATATGACGAACGACCTTTGACCTATTCGGTTGCGGATGAAACCGGTATGGTATTGACCGGTTTTGTAGGCTTTTTGGACCCGGCCAAACCGTCTGCTAAACCTGCTATTGAGGGTTTACAGAAATTAGGGGTAAGCATCAAAGTATTAACAGGCGATAACGAAGTTGTCACCAAAAAGATCTGCCGTGATGTGGGTATCCCGGTGTTGCATGTTTTAACAGGCAAAGAGTTGGAACAAATGAGTGATCAGGAACTGACCTTAAAACTGGATGAGACCAGTATCCTGGCTAAGCTAAGCCCGATACAAAAAGCGCGGATCATTAAGCTGCTTCAGGCTAAGGGCCATACCGTAGGCTTTATGGGTGATGGCATCAATGATGCCGCTGCCCTGCGCGATGCCGATGTGGGTATTTCTGTCGATACAGCGGTGGATATCGCCAAAGAGAGTGCGGACATTATTTTGCTGGAAAAAGATCTCATGGTATTGCGCAAAGGGGTGATCTATGGCAGAAGAACTTTTGGAAACATCATCAAATACATCAAGATGACCGCCAGCAGCAACTTCGGTAATATGTTCAGCATGTTAGGTGCCAGTGCTTTACTGCCATTTTTACCTATGCTGCCAATACAGATTTTGGTTAATAACTTATTGTATGATATATCCCAAACCTCGATTCCCTGGGACAGTATGGATGCCGATTTCATTGACCAGCCCCAAAAATGGGATGCCCGTGGTATCAGTAAGTTTATGCTGTTCATAGGCCCCATCAGTTCCATATTCGACTATGCAACTTTTGCGGTGATGTGGTTTGTTTTCAAAGCCAATAGCCCCGCCCATCAAAGTTTGTTTCAAACCGGGTGGTTCGTAGAGAGTTTGCTTTCCCAAACCTTAATTGTGCACATGATCCGTACAAGAAAAATACCGTTTATACAAAGCTGGGCAACCGCACCGGTGGTGGCATTAACAACGGCAATAATGGCCATCGCGATATTTATACCATTCTCGCCATTTGCCACTGCCTTTAAAATGGAAGCACTTCCTTTGACCTTTTTTCCATGGCTGATCGGTATTTTATTTACTTACTGCCTGCTAACCCAGCTGGTAAAAACCTGGTTCATCAAAAAATTCAGTCAATGGCTTTAAGCAAGAAGAACAAACAATGGGTATGGGCCATCATCGGTATGGCCCTGCTTGTTTTCCTGGTAGATTACCTGATGAATTATTTTCATCATCGGTAATCCTGTGGCAACACAATTTTTAGATACGCATCCCAAATAATACGTTATGAAGAAATTCGTACTTATCACCATCCTACTGCTTAATACTATTAAACTGGTTTTTGCACAAGATACCGTCAAACAGCAACGCTTTAATTTACACTTTCAACAGACGATCATTACCCAATATAAACCGGCCTTCAGTGCCGCCTATTCCGGCAACAATAGCTTGCTTACCGGTTCGGAAACACAAAGCTCTATTACAACCTCCTTATTTGGCGGGGCAAGGTTATGGAAAGGTGCAGAGGCTTACTTTAACCCAGAAATGTCGGGTGGGGCGGGTTTAAGTAAAACATTGGGCGTTGCAGGTTTTCCAAACGGGGAAACATTCCGGGTGGGCAGCGCGTCTCCTGGAATTTACATCGCCAGGCTTTATTTGAAGCAGCGATTTGAATGGGGTACCGAAAAAGACACATTGACTGATGATGCAAATCAATTGGCAGGCATAAAAAGCAAACGTTATTTATCTATCGTTGTAGGCAAATACGGAATGGCTGATTTTTTTGACGGGAACGAGTTCAGCCACGATCCACGCGCGCAGTTTATGAACTGGGCGCTGATGGACAATGGTGCCTGGGATTACCCTGCGAACACCCGTGGCTATGTGATCGGTGCCACTGCCGAATTAGGGCAACCGAACTGGACACTACGATTTGCCTATACTATGTCTACTACGGAAGCGAATGGGGCGATATGGGATGCCAAAGTCGGTAAAGCCAATACCCAGACCCTGGAATATGAAAAAAGATATACTATTGACGGTCAAAAAGGCACCGTGCGTTTATTGGGATTCAGAAACAACGGCAAAATGGGCGACTACAGGCAGGCTATTGCGCTAAGTCCTGTTGAGCCGAATGTAGATACAACACAAACCTATGGACGACACAAATATGGTTTTGGTATTAGTGCCGATCAATACCTCACTAAAGAATTCGGTGTATTCGCTAAAGCCAGCTGGAACGATGGGCATACTGAAACCTGGTATTTTACTGAAATAGATCGTTCCGTTAGTTTTGGCGGTGTAATAAAAGGTACATCCTGGAATAGAAAAGACGATGAACTGGGTCTGGCTTTTATCAGTAATGGGTTATCGCAGCCGCACCGCAATTATTTGGCGGCGGGCGGTTATGGGTTTTTGATCGGAGACGGTAAATTAAATTACGCCCCCGAAATGATCGCCGAACTCTATTATAAAGTGAACGCCTACCAGCATAAGTTATGGCTAAGTCCTGATTACCAGTTTATTTTAAATCCTGCTTATAATAAAGACCGTGGTCCTGTGAATGTTTTAGGCATTAGGGCGCACGTAGAATTTTAATCAATAATTAAAGTAATAAGGGATTTATTATACTCCTTTAACGGTTTCACTTAATCCATCTTCAACATGAAAATGATACCACGCATAATTATCGGACTCGTAGTCATTACAATTTCTGCCAATTTATTTTTGTTGCTTGATAAGGGGCTTGTTAAACATTATTTCATTTGGGTAAATGTATTAACGGGTTTTTCCTTAGTCAGTATTGTGTTGTTAAGTCTATACAGCAGGAAAAAATTAAAACAACAACAATCCAACTACGTTCATAAAATATTCCACAAAAATTAATTATTAACTTATTGACGATCAGCAATACTATGGAAGAAGAAAAACTACCGAAAAGACCCAAAAAAAACCTTGTTAAATTTCTGAGCCTTTTAGGGCCTGGTTTAACCACCGGGGCAGCGGATGATGACCCATCGGGTATAGCGACTTATTCTCAAACAGGTGCGCAGTTCGGGTACGGCCAGTTATGGACAGCGCTTTTTATGTTGCCCTTTATGACGGCTGTGCAGGAAGCCTGCGCGCGGATTGGTTTGGTCACCGGAAAAGGCATATCAGCGGTAGTTAAGCAACATTACAGCAAAACTGTATTATACAGCGTAGTTTCCCTGGTCGTTGTAGCGAACACGATCAATATCGGGGCGGATATTGGAGCAATGGCAGCTGCTGCTCAATTACTCGTACCCGCTCCATTTATTTTACTGACTTTAGCATTTACCATTATTATCTTGTTATTAGAGATTTTTACCAATTACCGAACCTATTCCAAAATATTGAAATGGCTCGCAATTACCTTGCTTGCCTATCCAATTACGCTATTCATAGTGCACCAGCCATGGGCCACGGTTTTAAAAGCGACTGTAGTGCCGCATTTTGAATTCACCTTTGCGTTTCTTTTTATTATCACAGGTGTACTTGGGACGACCATTTCCCCCTATATGTTTTTTTGGGAGGCCTCCCAGGAAGTCGAAGAGCAAAAGGCCGAAGGACGGGTATTCAGAGGCAAACCTCAAATTAGCTGGCCGCATATCCGAAGAATGCGGATCGATAATACCTTTGGAATGGTTTTTTCTGAGTTCGCTACCTGGAGTATTATTGTTGTTGGTGCAACCGTGCTTCATAACAGTGGTATCAAGGATGTGAAAACCGCCGCTGATGCGGCAAAAGCGCTAGAACCCCTGGTCCATAGCTTTCCTCATTCTGGCTTTTTCGCGAAACTGATATTCTCGATTGGGATTATAGGTTTGGGATTACTGGCTGTTCCGGTGCTTTCAGGTTCAGCGGCCTATGCAGTATGTGACACTTTTAAATGGAAGTCAAGCTTAAACCTGAAATGGAAAAGAGCCCCAGCATTTTATTCTGTGATCTGTATCGCGACCACCATCGGACTGCTTATCAATTTTATCGGTATTGATCCGGTTAAAGCACTGGTATATGCGGCTGTATTAAATGGCGTTGCGGCGGTACCTCTTTTATTTTTAATTGTGCGAATTGCCAGCAGCGAGAAGATTATGGGGCAATATAAGAATGGTTGGCTTTCCAGCGTGTTGTTATGGATCACATTCATAGCTATGGGCGCTGCGGCTTTGGCCATGTTTTATACTATTTTAAAATAGACCACATCGAACCAAGGTATTGCGTCATAATCGCAAGCACTAAACCCACCAATAATAAATTGGCGAAGAGAATAAACTAAAATAAGATGCCTAAATTTAAACAAACTGAGTTACGGTTTTTCGTATGGATCAACAAGCTCGATGCACATCATCGGCTTTATATAACCCTGGTCTTTGCGTTGCTAATATTATTGGGGACAACATTCAAAGTTAGGTTCCCTATAAATTTAATGCTGACCTGGCTGGCCTATGCCGGATGCAGTTTATTTTTCGCATGGGTCACTATTTTTTCGTCGCATCCAAAGGAAGTAAGTAAAATTGCCCATAGACAGGATTCGAGCCGAACACTGGTTTTCTTATTCGTAGTTGGCGCATCGTTTATCAGTTTGATGGCAGTACTTGTTTTACTCCAGGGCGCAAGTGGGCTTTCAAAATCAGCCGCACATTTACATGTTATATTATCCATAGCGTGTGTTATCGTATCCTGGTGGCTTGTACATACCATATTTACGTTGCGCTATGCGCATTTTTATTATTGCGGTATGGAGCACGAAGGGGAACTTGCTGATGAGCCTGAAGGAGGACTTGAATTTCCTGGCAAACTTCAGCCTGATTATCTTGATTTTGCTTACTTCTCTTTTGTGATAGGCATGACTTTCCAAGTTTCCGATGTGGAAATATCCTCTCGGAAGATTAGGAGGTTATCTTTAATGCACGCATTAATATCGTTTGCTTTTAATACCGTGATACTTGCGTTGAGTATTAACGTGATTTTGGGGCTTGTACAAAAATAAACCTCTTAAAATGTTTAAAAAGCATTTAAAAAAAATAGTTACATCACGCGGTCCCCTGTCGATAGATCGTGATATAGGTATAAACCTGACCTATAATCAATCCACCGAAACAGTATCAAACATATTTTATTTGGAATATATTACGCCGTGTCATTACACAAACCATCCCATTTTCAACGCTTAGGCACCAAAAGCGCCAGGCGGGTGAAATGTCAAGGCCGAAGCACCGCTAAAAAACAAATTAAAATGCTTCGCTTGTATAGCCTTTACGTTTCACCCGCCGACCGGTAACTTTGCCGGACGCGGTGAAATGGGATTATAACATTTGAGTGATTGGAAAGGTAGGTGTGTTATGAGGAACGAATTTCACTCCTGCCAGCGGCAGCGAGGCTGACGGCGCAATGAAACCCGGCGCGATAGCGCGAGGTGCAATGAAGCCACCTGCCGTAGCTGCATGGTTCCAACGGGTGTGCGTGTCGTTTGCTTTTCAGCAGCAAAGTCGGACGATTAAAATCAACCGCCCTACATGCTACTTTTGGGTGCTTAGCGGTACCATCTTTATGGTCAACAGTTTTCAGAAGCAAGGCAAAGCGAACGAATGCCTGCCTTCCAATACCGCTGAGGCTGTCAACACTTAATATCGTCTATATATTGCTTGTAAATTCTTGCTGCCACCTGATTAAATTTTGTTACCTGCTTCGAGAGTATTCTTACTGAATCTCCGTCAGGATCAGATGAACTGTTATATCTTGATTGTGAATAGGCATTTTGTAGCAATTGATATAGTTGCGCCCCCTCGGTAGTATTCAGTTCAAAAACATCTTTTAATTCATCGGTAAATAACAAGGTTAATCTTAGCAATCGTGACAAATTGTGCATCTGTACCCGGTAGCCTATAACGGCTTGTATATTAGCTTTAAGAACGCTTTCAACGGATTGGTGCAAAAGAAATGCTGCAAGCCTGAAATTATTATCCGCCCTATATAACTCTGCGCCTCTTAAAAACTCGCTGCCCTGTTTACCCCACCTTTCCCAATTGAACTTTGCCCTCTCTAATAATATCTCCTTAGTTATTTCCTGGTGAGCGGGTAATTTTAATTCAGGGGACTGATATAGAACAAATCCCTTTTCCATAACGGTCGACCAAAAACGCCTGCCGATATTCAGGGCTTCTTTTGCGCTGCTTACTTTATGCACAATGGCATGTACATAAGCAAGGTATTGGCAATTGTCCTCTATCTTGTTGCTGATTTCATGCTCGGGCGTTTTTTCATCTTCACCTATAAGGATAAGCAGATAAAATGTAAACGGCTTGGGATGTGTCCCTAAATGAATAATCATTTGAACCTGTGGGCAGCGTTTTACAATCAGATTTTTGATTTCTTCAAGTGCCAGCTTTTCGGCTGCCGTTGGTTCGGGGTATATGGTTCTTAGCACAATTGGTTCGGTGGATGTTTCGGTTAAGCTAATTTCAAGCTTGCTCCGCTTTAGCTGTGGACGACCACCCTCTCGCTGGCAGATTAGCCATGCTGCCGAATAGAGTTTAATTAAGTTTTCATAAATCGTAATAACCTCTCCTGCATATAAAGCCTCTACATCCGCATTATTGTAAAGGGCTACATGTGACCACTCGTGAAGTTGATCCCTATATTCCTGCGGCTTAATTTTCTTAAAGACTTTTTTAACTGCCTTGTAGGGTTCAAGCTGTTCTTTTAGGGAAAGGTTTTTAGGGTAGTATTCCCATTGTTCCTTTTCTTCTTCCAATTGCTCCTCCGTAAGCTGTTTCCGCTGGTAAGAGAAGTTCTTGTAATTGACTAATAGCAGGTACATGGCTTCCAAAATCCTCAAATTGAGGTCATATATAAAAAGCAATGTGCCCGGGCCATGACGTTTTTCGTCGTAATGCTCGTCGTTAACTACATAATATCGCCATTCCTTTAATCGCTTGCCGTGGCCTTTTACGGAATCAGCACTAAAGAAATCGCCTACTACAGACATTGGATGTTCTACTTCGTAATGGCGAAGGTTTTTAGGGTAATGTTCCCAGGGGGCATAAGTTCCATTGTACATGATGCTCTTTTTATACCGGCCTCCATTAACCGGCAAAACAAAAGAATAGCAAAACATCACCGTACCGAACCATAAGCGATTGTACTTTACAATAAAGCCGTTGTTTTGTACATTTACATTTTAACAATACATTTGACTTATGGCAGAACCAACCTTACATATCGGCAGAAAAATCAGTAAGATTCGTGAATTGAAAGGAATGAAGCAGGAAACTCTTGCGCATGAATTAGGTATAAGCCAACAAGCCGTGTCGAAAATTGAGCAGAGTGCAGATGTTGACGGCGAAGCTTTAGAAAAGATTTCTAAGATTTTGGGTGTCCCTGCTGACGCTATCAAAAACTTTAATGATGATGCTGTTTTGAATATAATCTCAAATACATTTACCAGTCAAGATACTTCGACATTAAACGCTATCAATTTTCAACCATCGTTTAATCCAATTGATAAGATCGTCGAACTATACAATGAAAAAATAATTTTACTTGAACGTCTATTACAGGCTGAAAAAGAAAAGAATGAACTACTAAAAGGCAAATAATTAGAAGTTGTCTAAAAATATTAAATTGCCATCATCTAAAAGGACAAATTCTTTTGTCCAATTGTGATAAGGTTTAGGTTAAAGTCCCCAAACAGCGAGTGTAAGGGGACTTTGTTTTTTTAATTGCTGAATATCAGGCTTACTTATTTTCTGTTTTTAAATAAGCCGTATCCATAGCGGATAGGGTTCTTCTTTTAGCTATCTGCTTTAAATAAACCCAAGCCCGTTGATAATGGGCTGATTGCTCACTTTGCCTATGCTGGCCGTAAGCGTCAATTACTCTGCCTCCTAAAGAATATAAATAGGTTATAACTACCAAACATAGACCCCAAGGGATAAGCCTGCCAAATACGATTTTATAATACTGGCCCTGATTGGTTTCCGGGAATAATAAAATGCGTAATTGTTTAGTGGCAGATGTCGGTATCTCATTCAGTTTTTCATTTATTTGTTTTAGTAAGGTCAATTCTTCATCCCTTTTATTTCGCTGCTTAATATCCCTTACTTCGGTAATGATGGTATTTATACCAACTGAATAATCAGGGGTCGGATTTTCAGTAAATTTCGTTACTTGCTTTTCCATTTCTGTATTCTTTTTCACAAGGCTATCAACAATCTCGTCGTTGCTATCCATTCTTTGGTTTAGTTCATCTATCTCTTTCATCTTGATATTCCTTTGCTTTGTTGTTGTTCATTTTTCTTTCGACGCTTTCTTTCCGGGCTGTCATCATCGTCGGCTATATTGCCAAGTAAGCCACCTAATAAATCTGCTCCTGCTGATAGCGATTGCCTCAAATAATGGGTTTCGGGCTCCGGCTTTAAATAAGTGGTTTGTTCTGTCTTGTCCTGACTTTCTCTTTCCTGCTTTGCGTTTTCCATTACTTCCCTTAGCTGATCTGCCAAGCTCTTTTCCGGCTTAACCTGCTGTTTTTCTATTGCCTGGCTTAGCTTTGCATAACTTAAACTACGGTCTATCTCTGATCCTTTAAATTTATATTCGCCCTTGCTGAAACTGATACCCTGTACCTCGGTTGTGCCGCTCTTGTATTTCAAATGGGTAACAATACCCTGCTTAGCCAATACCTGCTTTAGTTCATTGATATTTTTTACTCTTTTGCTGGCCGCCCTTATGGCATCAAATAATTCATATTTGACCTTATCCTCACCTTTTAGCTGTTGGCGGTTGACCTTATCCTTTCCCGGTGAGATATAAAGGCCGTGCTTTAAGGTTAATTCTTTTGCTACCTGTACATTCCGCTGCTTTTGAAAGTTATCCGAAATGGTTTTACCATTATTGTTTACCCTGTTGTAAACGATGTGGATATGCGGATGATCTTTATCTTGGTGTTTTACGATTAAGTACTGCGTGTCCTGTATCTTCATTTTTTGCAGGTACTCTTTCGCCAAT
>JANXTT010000127.1 GCA_025352225.1 Mucilaginibacter sp.
AGCCCGGTTCAGCACTGAAAGGATTGGCCACAAACCTCTCCTGAGTTAACTCAGGACGGTGCAGATAGCCACGCGACAACCCTTCGCCCCCAATACAAATCTCCCCAGATACGCCTATGGGCAACAAATTTTGGCCTTGATCTAGAACAAAACAACTTAAAGTAGGAATAGGCTTACCTATACTAGTACAATTACTTTCAATCTCTACATCTGTTATTTCTTTATAGCTTACATGTACGGTGGTTTCTGTAATACCATACATGTTTATTAATCGGGTATCGGGATACCTTGCTCTCCATTGAGTTAGTTTGCCGGGACTTAACGCTTCTCCACCAAATATCACGTACCGTAATCGTAGTCGCGCTACTGATTTTTCCAGCTCCTGTGTTAGCAGATTATCAAATGCTGAGGGCGTCTGATTTAATATCGTTACGCCACCCTTGATCAAAACTTCGATATAGGCCTGAGCATCTTTTGCCATTAGCGAGGGAATGATGATTAATTTACCTCCATACAACAAGGCTCCGTACATCTCCCATACTGAAAAATCAAAACAGTAGGAATGAAACATTGTCCATACATCAGCAGAGCTAAAATCAAATAATGGATGGTCTGTTTTAAATAATCGCACTACATTCTTATGCTCTATTAAAGTACCTTTTGGCTTACCGGTAGTCCCGGAGGTGTAAATCACATAAGCTAAATTTGTTGGCATATTGATTGATTGCAGATTCTCTCTAGCAAATTTTTGTTGCTCTTTTTTAAAAAATCCTAACTCCTCTTCGTCGATCAAAACCTTACTCTGACTATCTGCTAGCATATAATCAATGCGATTCTGAGGGTATTCCGGATCTATTGGCACATAAGCTCCGCCTGACTTTAACACGCCCAGAATAGTAATGATAATCCACTCGCTCCGATCAAGTTTGATCCCGATCAGATCATCTGCTTGAATGTGGTATTTCGACCGTAAATAATTTGCTAGCTGGTTCGATTTATCATTCAATTCTTGATAAGTCAGCTTCTTTTCTTCAAATACCAATGCAATGTTATTGGGAGTCGCCGCTGCCTGCTCCTCAAATAAATCGGTTATTGTTTTATCTTTTGGGTAATCTATTTTTGTATCGTTAAACTTTTCTACTAATTGCTGTCTTTCCTCTTCACTTAGATAATCCAATTTATTAATGGATTGTTCCGGGGTATCCAAAACATTCTCAATCAGCTTAATATAATGCCCAAGTAATCTCTCTATCCGGTTCCGGTTAAAATACTTTTCATTATAGGTAAAGAACAATTTTAGGCTGCTATCCTTTTTAATCAGCAGATTAAAGTCATATTTTCCTAAACCACGATTAATCTCAATCTGTTCAAATTTCTTAGTGATTCGTTCTGGTTTCTTTTTTTCTTCATAATGAATTAATACATCAAAAAGGGCCGTTCTGCTCATATCCTTTTCAGGATTAACCGCTAATACAACCTTTTCAAATGGAATATCCGCAGATTGAAGGGAATGATGGTAATCTAGCGAGACCCGACTAAGAAAATCTGCAAAACCAATGTTCTCCACAATGTTGCTTTTTAATGTAAGTAAATTGGAGACTGGGCCTACGATCCTCTTTAACTCTTCCTGATCTCTATTCTCATAAAGTGTTCCTATCACTATTTCATCATTGCCAGTATATCTATATAACAGAACCTTAAAAGAGGTTAATAAAAACAAAAAAGGGGTGACCTCATGCTCTTTACAAAATCGCTCTATTTTCTCTGATTGGTTAATGGTTAACTTCTGGCTAAGGAGCGCTGCTTTATAAATATGAATATGCTCCCGTGGCTTATCTGTATCTATGAATAAAGTGGACAGGGCTTTTAACTTTTTTTTCCAATAGAAGGTAGAGGCATCCAGATCATTTGCTGACAACTCATTTTGCCATGCTGAATAATCCGCATACTGCAATATATCTGCACTTTTTTCAGGCACTTTTGAAGTCCCTGTATGATTATAATAATGGGAAATAACATCTTCAAACAGGACTTTAAGCGACTTTCGGTCTGCTATCAAATGATGAGCTGTGATAATAAAGATGAATTTATCCTGATTATAACAAAGAAGATCAAACCGGATTAAAGGATCTCTTTCCATATCGAAGGGTTGATCTATTAGCCTGGTGCACATGCCTATTACTTCATCGTCTTCCAGAAAATCTTCCAGTTGGTGAATAGCCATCCCCTTACATTCTTCATCTCTTATCACTTGAAACGGTTCGCTATTTTTAGTAATAATCCGAGTTCTTAAAACGCTATGCTCCTGAATAACGTTATTCAAGCTGACGTTGAACGCATCTATATTTAGTTCATCCGTAATTTTTAAGATGTAGGGTAGGTTATGATATACAGGGCTTTTTTCATATAAATAGTCCTTTTCAAATTGATCAATGAACCACAGCCTTTTTTGATGTTCAGAGCAATGATTGATTTCTTCTATAACTGTATTAGTGATTTTTACGGGTAAATAACTTTTCCGCATACTTAAACAAACTAGAGATCCGATACGGAGCCCCGGTGCTGCTACTACCGATCGTAACAACTGCTCATAATGAACGAACATCCGCTCGATCGTCTCCGATCGGTACAGGTCAATGCAGTAAGTGATGCCCACCTGTAAGCCTTCCTCTGTCTCACTGACCGAAACCCTCAGGTCAACCCTGGAATGGCTCTGCTCTGATCCTACCAACGACAG
>JANXTT010000130.1 GCA_025352225.1 Mucilaginibacter sp.
CCCAAAACCAAAATAATGGTGAAAATACAGTTAGCCCGCTAAGCTTTATTAACCCGAATGATATCGCCACTATGGATATCCTTAAAGATGCATCCGCGACAGCTATATATGGTAGCCGTGGTTCAAATGGGGTAATTATTATTACCACCAAAAAAGGCAAAAATGGTACGGCGCATTTAAATTACGATGGTTATTATGGTTTTCAGCAGCAGGGACATTTTCTTGACATGATGAACCTTCCTCAATATGCTAACATACAAAATGTGATAGCTGATATTACCGGCGTAGGACACAGAGGTGAGTTTGCAGACCCTAGCTTGCTTGGCCCGGGCACCAACTGGCAAAAAGCAGTGTTTAGAACTGCTCCAATGCAAAACCATAACCTTTCCATGACTGGCGGTAACGACAATATAAATTACTATGTTTCAGGAGGTTACCTCAAACAGGACGGTACCATTATAGGGGCAGACTTTAAACGTTACTCTTTCCGCACCAATGTTGATGGAAAGGTAAAAAATTGGTTTAAACTTGGCGCAAGCATGACTTTGAACCGAACCGAACAGAATATAGGGGCGAGTGACAACGGCGGTATTGTTTACAGTGCATTATTAAATGCCCCTGATCAGGCAGCAAGCAATCCAGACGGCAGCTTCACTATTGCCCCTGCATCTTATGGTAGCGGTACATATATCAGCCCTGTTGCACTGGCAACTTTAACCACCAATAACCTGGTGCGTAGCCAAATAAATGCAAATTTTTACAGCGACATACATTTTTTTAAAGATCTTACATTAAGGTCTGAAATTGGCGGTTATGATAATTTTTCAAACAGTAAATTATTTTTCCCTTCATATACTGTAACATCTCCTACTAATCCTACACTTATATATGGCAACCCAGTAGCTAGTTTGAGTGAGTACTGGGATCAAGCCCTGGGCTGGAACTGGAAGGAGTATTTTTCATATAACCATACTTTTGCCAAAAAGCATACTGTAACTGCAACCGCAGGATATGAATTAAATGAAGGTACTTACAATAGTATAAATGCCGGTACCAATACATTTTTAACTAACGATTTACCAACCCTGAACCTTGGGGGAGCTAAAATACCTTCAATTGGTGAAAATAAGTCATCTAATACACTCCAGTCATTTTATGCCCGTGCCATCTATGACTATGATAACAGGTATAGCTTAACTGCTACGATCCGGTCTGACAGGTCTTCAAATTTTGCAGAAGGCCACCAGATAGGTTATTTCCCTTCTGCAGCCATCGGTTGGACGATCTCAAATGAAGCATTTATGGCCAGCATGAAAAAGATAGCTGATAATGTTAAGTTTAGGATTGGTTATGGCCAGGTGGGTAACCAAAATATACCGGGTTACCAATACGGCTCTGCACTTAATCCTACTATTACAGGGTTAGGTACTGGTTTTAACGTGTCAAATTATAATAATCCTAATCTAACCTGGCAAACATCTGTACAAACCGACATAGGCTTGGACTTTACTTTATTTAGCAGGGTAGATGCAACTATTGACTGGTATAATAAAAGCTCGAAAAATTTCCTTTTCCAAGCGCCTTTGCCTGAGTTTTTAACTGGAGGCCCGAATTATCAGGGCGGAATCAGTTCGCCTTATGTAAACGGGGGAGAGGTTAACAATAGGGGTATTGAATTCAGCATTAATTCAAGAAACATTGTTTCAAAGAATTTTAACTGGAATACTACAGTAACATTTACCCATTATGTTAATAAAGTTATTTCTACATACAACAATAGTATAATTAACGCGAGCATCACCTCAGGATTTTTGCAGATCCCTGTTACACAAACTAAGGTTGGTGGTGCTATAGGTGAGTTTTATGGTTATACGGTTAAAGGTATATTTAAAACTGCTGATCAGCTGAATAATGCGCCGATACAATTTGGGCAGCCAGTAAGCACTACGTTAGGTACTCCGGGTTCAACCACCTTGGGTGATATTCAGTATGAAGACACCAATGGTGATGGTAAGATTGATGCTAACGATTTAGCTGCTATTGGTAACCCTAACCCGATTTTTACTTATGGCTTTACCAACAATTTCAACTATAAAGCATTCGATCTATCTATATTTCTTTATGGGTCATATGGCGGTAAGGTGTTAAACTATCTTGATTACACCATAGAAGGGCTAAATGGATTATATACAAATCAACTTGCAGAAGCAGCGAATTTTTGGACTCCTTCCAACCCTGATTCAAATATACCTGCACCAAAGGGTGGCGTTAATACAAACCTTAACATGTCAACAAGATTTTTGCAAAGTGCATCTTTTTTAAGGCTTCAAAATATACGGTTAGGATATAACTTACCGCCTCAATGGGCTAAACACATAGCACTTAGCCACTTAAAATTGTATTGCAGCGCGCAAAACCTGTTTGTAATAACCCCATATAAAGGGCTTGACCCCGAAGTTGGCCAGCAAAACCAAAACGTGTTTTTAACCAACGTGGATTTGGGAAGATATCCTTCACCAAGGGTTATTACTTTTGGAATAAACGCAGAATTTTAATTTGACATCAAAAAAATTTAAAATGAAATCAAATATTAAATATTTAATTAGTGCGGCGGTTATTGGTCTTATCACCATAACAAGTTGTCAAAAAGAGTTTTTTAACAGGCCGCCAGAAAACGCTATAGCAGTTGATAATTTTTACAAAACTGATCAGCAGGTAGCATCAAGCACAATCAACCTTTACAATTCACTCTGGTTTAATTATGTTGCCAAACCAGGCTGGGCGGTGTGTGAAATGACCAGCGGCAACGGCCGCAGTTATTCATCAGACGTAAGTGATTTTGGAAACCTGAACGGTGCCATTACCGCCCTCAACTCGCAGAATGATGCCGCCTGGTCTTCATTGTGGAATGTTGTAGCGCAGTCTAATGCCCTTATCAACTTAATGCCCCCACGAGCAACGGCGGCGGGCGTTACCCCGGCCGTTATAAACAATGCCTTGGGCGAAGCTCATTTTATGCGTGCCATGGCCTATTTTCATATCGTAAGGTTGTGGGGGCCGGTACCTATTATTGAGAATGCCAGCAACTTTTTAACTAATTTCCAGGTAAATACCAACAGGATACAGGATATCTACACCTTTATGGTTAATGATATGAAATTTGCCGAAGCCAATTGTACGGCTACGATCAGAACCGGATCTATCTCACAAGGCCACGTATCCAGTGGTTCAGCTTCAGCGATGCTTGCAAAATTATACCTGTACATGCAGGATTATCCCAATGCGCTTAAAGAAGCACAAAAAGTGATCACAAGCGGTGAGTTTAAATTATATGGTATCGATTTACCCAATAAAACTTATAACGATCTGTTTAAAACAGCTAATAATAATAACGAAGAGAGCATTTGCCAGATACAATGGGCAGGGGGGGCGTCTTATGGCCACGGCAACCCGCAGCAAGCATCTTTAGCTTCAAGTGGTATTATTACAGGCACAGGTGACGGTTACAGCGTATTAGGCCCCACCATTGATCTGCAAAAATCTTATGAAGGGGGAGACCTTCGCTTTCATGCCACAATTATGAAAGCCGGGGATGTTTACCCCGAAATTAACGCGGCAGCAGGAGGTTACACAGTACCTGGTAACGTTAATGCTCAGGGTACCGGTGCCGCTATCAAAAAATACGTGGTTGGTACGCCAGCTGATAATGGTGGTATTGGCTCGGCGCAATCGGCAGCTAATAACACTTATTTGATGCGTTATGCCGAAGTTTATTTAATTGCCGCAGAGGCTATTGTTGGCAGTAATTCTACCTCTACAGATCCTCAGGCTTTAAATTATATCAACATCATCAGGAAACGGGCAAGCTTAGCACCTTTATTAGTAATAAACCGTAACCACTTGGTTCCTAATCCTAACTATGATGCCACCTTTAACTCTGGTGTACCTACTACTATCATACAAGATGATATATTGAACGAAAGAAGGCATGAATTCGCCATCGAAAACGATTACTGGTTTGACCTTTGCCGTATTGATGGATGGAACGGTATATTGAATAACCAGCACCCGCTGGCAACTCAATTAATAGCCCAGCAGGAAAGAGGTACTTATGCTAATGACCGTAAAACTATTTATCATAGCGCGGTTACACCAAAAAGCACCGACTTTTTATTGCCTATACCAATAAATGAAACCACGGCCGACCCTAAATTATTAGCCCCACCAGTACCATATACATTTAAATAATTACAGTTATGAAAAATTTAAAATCAACATTTTTTTACTGCATACTTTCTTGTGTGATGGTATTCAGTATAAGCTCCTGTAAAAAGGACGCTAACGGTGGAGGTGCCCCTACTATAACAAGGGTACGCACTGTTTATCATAGCACGCAAACTTCGCAAGCGGTTACTGCCTTTGATTCAACAACAACGGATGCCAAAATTGGCACTTTATATGCCATAATAGGTAATAACCTGAGTACTGCTAAAGCTATATATATTAATGGTGTTTCTATATATTTTAACACAGCCTATGTTTCAAATACCACGGTGCAGTTCACGGTGCCTACCACAGTACCATATAGCAATAGCACCACAAATAATACCCTTACTGTTGTTACCGCCAATGGAGAAGTAAGCACTCCTTTTATAATTCAACAGCCTGTACCGACCGTATATTCTGTGGATCAGCTTGCAGGTAACCCAGGTGACATTATCACCATCACTGGTACAACTTTCAATGGCCTATCAGGTGTGTCATTTGGTACAATACCCGCTACGGTGCTTACAAAATCACCTACAATAATAACGGTAAAAGTACCTGCGGGCGTAGCTGACGCGCGTGTTTTGGTTACCACAGCTGCTACTAAAGGCGGTGGCGTAGGTTCAGGACCGGTTGTAACATCGGGAACAAGTTTATTGTCTAATAACGTTAAATCAGTAAATCAAACTTATTCAATATTTGGGTTTAAGACGCCAATTTATGAGGACTCGTTTGAAAACGGCTGGGGCGATTATGGTTGGGGAGGAGGAGCGAAAACTGATAATACAAATATTAGAAGAGGAACTACATCGAGGACATATAGCTATACCGGCGGTTACGATGGTTACGTGATACAACCTGGCAGCGGAAATAGCGTTGATGCAAACACAACGCTTAAGTTTTCAATATTTGGCGGGAAAGGAACTGACGGTAAACACATCCATTTAATACTAAACTATAATTTTAACGTTTCGGTTGAGCTTACATTGGCTGAAGGTAAATGGACAGATTATCAAATTCCGATCGTTAATTGGGTAGACGCTAAAAATCCGTTGCCGTCAAGTATTAGTGCATTGGTTTTCCAGGAATTTAGTGGTAACGCCTCCACTTTTAGCATTGACGATGTTGGTTTAACTGGCGTAAAGTAATAAAATAATACCAATAACATTGGTTAATATGGCCATCACTGTCGTTCGGTGATGGCCTTTTTTTAACAAAGAAATAGGTAAAAAAAATTAAATATCATGCGAAAAATCAACATTTTAATACTGGCCGGGATATTTATGATATCCGCCTGTAAAAAGAATAATAATACACCCGGATCTACTACACCACCAGAGCCAGTAGATGCAGGTAACGGCGGATCTGTTGGGCCTATTACTGCCCCAACAGATCCCGAAATTGCGGCCTCTCAGGGTTTCTTTCTGGATGAATGGCAGCCGAAAACGTTTACCATTCCCACGAGCCAGGTTGTTGCTAAACCAACAGGCGCGGCTACCATTAATGTAACTGCCGACGTAAGTCAGGTAGTTTCAAAGGTGTCTAAATATATGTTTGGAAACAATATTAATCCATTTACCGGCCAATATACCGATGCTGGCATAGTAACTGATTTAACTAACCTTGCGCCTAACATTATAAGGGCACCCGGTGGAAGTTTATCAGACGTGTATTTTTGGAACGCTCCATCGGGTGGAATGCCTACGGATATTCCAGATAAATTATTAAATGCAGATGGCAGCGTGAGTACCAACACTTATTATTGGAGCGGTAAGGTTACTGCAAACTGGTCGTTATCATTAGATAATTATTATAGCCTATTGCAAAAAACAAATAGCAAAGGTATAATTACAGTTAATTACGGTTATGCTCGTTACGGTACAGGGCCAACACCGGTTCAAACCGCCGCGCACTTGGCTGCTAATTGGGTACGTTACGATAACGGGCGCACTAAATTTTGGGAGATCGGTAACGAGTGTTATGGTAATTGGGAAGCCAGCTATCGTATTGATGTAACTAAAAATCATGATGGGCAACCTGCCATAATTACCGGTGACCTGTACGGAAAGCAATTTAAAGTTTTTGCTGATTCTATGCGAAGCGCGGCTAGCCAAATAGGTGCTACAATTAAAATTGGCGCGATATTGCACGAGTCGCCGGACGATAATAGTGGCGTTAGTGTTTCTAATTGGAACCCGGGAGTACTTGGGCAAATTGGTGACTCGGCCGATTTTTTCATCGTGCATAATTATTATACCAACTATTATGAAAATTCATCTGCGCTTACGGTTTTAAAAACTGCCTCTACATCATCATTTAAATTGATGAATTTTGCAAAGGCAGCACTTTCAACCGCGGGTGTTAAGCAAAAACCAATAGCGTTAACCGAGTGGAATATATTTTCCAGTGGTTCGAAACAAATGATATCAAATGTAGCGGGTGCGCATGCTGCAATGGTTTTAGGCGAATTAATTAAAGACCAATATGGCCAGGCAAGCCGTTGGGACCTGGCGAACGGCTGGGATTCCAAAGCGCCGGGAGATGACCATGGATTATTTAGTTTTGGACAGCCCACCGTTCCTGATTTCACTCCAAGACCTGCTTTTTACTATTTATACTACTTTCAAAAGTATTTTGGCGATAGGATGATAAACTCATCAGTAACAGGCAGTTCAAATATAGCAAGTTATGCTTCGTCGTTTAGTTCTGGCCAAGCTGGTGTTGTAATTGTAAATATGGATGCAACCGACGCCACGGTAAGCGTGAATTTTAAAAACTACTATACTGGTAGCAATTATTATTACTATACCCTAAATGGTGGTACAGATAATGGAGATTTTTCTGGCAAGGTAATGGTAAATGGTAACGGCCCAGCTAATAATTATGGAGGCCCAGCAAACTATGCAGCGTTGCCAGCAAACTCAACCAGCACAAGCAATGGTATTAAAGTTACTGTGCCCGCAAGAGGAGCTGTTTTTTTAGTAGTTGATAAAAAGTAATCAACTGCGTTTGTAGAAATTTTTGTTTGAAATTTTTAAAAATTTCAAATCCCATATCAGTTCTTTCGCACTGAATGAGAAAACCTTCTTTAAAGTAATTTAGAGAAGGTTTTGCTTTTAAGCGATTTTCGTTATTGGATATTTCATTAACTCTGATGCTGGATGGCGCAGGCTTAGCCAATAAGATGCGGCTTATATTGTAACATCTAATATACTGTGGAACAAAACTTGTTTACAATCGATTGCAAATTATAATTATTGTGTTAATTTCACCATTATTATACACAAATGTACTCAACGTAAAAACATTTGAGCCAAATCCTAAATTGAACAATCTAATTTATGAATAAGATTATTTTTTTGATCATAACAGTGCTATGCGCTATTGCAACAGCATCTGCGCAAAGCATTTACCTTGATGCAACAAAACCAATAGATGCACGTGTACGCGACCTGGTATTGAAACTTACCCTCGAAGAAAAAGTACATCAAATGATGGATGTAAGTCCAGGTATTCCACGGTTAAATATTCCCAAATATAATTGGTGGAACGAAGCCTTGCATGGTGTGGCGCGTTCTGGTGTGGCTACTGTTTTTCCACAAGCCATAGGTTTGGGAGCCACTTTTGACGATGACCTGGCTAAGAGAGTATCAACATCGATATCGGACGAGGCCAGAGCGATGTATAATGCCGCTAATGCTGGGGGATTTAATGAAAGATATGGAGGATTAACCTTCTGGACACCCAATATCAATATTTTTAGGGATCCACGATGGGGCCGGGGCCAGGAAACTTATGGAGAGGATCCCTTTTTAACTTCAAAAATAGGCGTTGCCTTTATCCAGGGTTTGCAGGGCGATAATCCCAATTATTTGAAAGTTGCGGCCTGTGCAAAACATTTCGCTGTGCATAGTGGCCCAGAGCGGTTACGGCACTCGTTTAATGCCCTGGTATCACCCAAAGACCTGCGTGAAACCTATTTACCAGCATTTAAAGCGTTGGTTGATGCAAAAGTTGAGGCGGTTATGTGTGCCTACAACCGCACTAATAATGAGCCATGTTGCGGAAGCAATTTGTTGCTGGACGAAGTTTTAAGAAATGAATGGCATTTTAAGGGCCATGTGGTTTCGGACTGTGGAGCAATTGGCGATTTCTATATGGGGCATAAGGTGGTACCCGGCCAGCCCGAAGCCGTTGCACTGGCGGTTAAACACAGGGTTGATCTTAACTGCGGCGATGAGTATCCCGCACTGGTTGAAGCTGTTAAGAGAGGTTTAATAACAGAAAAAGAAATTGATATAGCGTTATCAACATTGTTAAGAACGCGTTTCAAACTTGGTTTATTTGATCCCGAAAAAGATAATCCCTATAATAAGATCCCCGTTACAGTTATCAATAGTGAAGAGCACAGGGCTCTGGCCAAAGAGGTGGCTTTAAAATCCATCGTTCTTCTAAAAAACAATGGCGTATTGCCATTAAAAAACAATTTAGCCAAATACTATGTAACTGGCCCAAATGCCACCAGCGTGGATGCCTTAATGGGTAATTATTATGGTGTAAACCCACGCATGAGCACAATACTAGAAGGGCTTTCATCTGCTATACAGCCGGGCAGCCAAATGCAGTACAAACCAGGCATATTGCTCGACCGGGATAATAACAACCCGATAGATTGGACAACCGGCGACGCAAAAGGATCGGACGTTACTTTTGTGGTAATGGGAATTACAGGATTGCTGGAAGGAGAAGAAGGCGAGGCGATTGCATCACCTAACTATGGGGACAGGATAGATTATAATTTACCAAAAAACCAGATCGATTTTTTAAGGAAAATCCGTGCGGGTAATAAAAACAAAGTTGTTGTGATTATAACTGGTGGCAGCCCAATGAATTTGTCTGAAGTGCATGAACTTGCCGATGCTGTAGTGTTAGCCTGGTACCCGGGCGAAGAGGGTGGTAATGCTGTGGCCGATATCATATTTGGCAAAACCTCACCTTCGGGCAGGTTGCCGGTTACCTTTCCCAAATCGCTTGACCAGTTACCTCCCTACGAAGACTACGCCATGAAAGGGCGTACTTATCGTTATATGACAGCTGAACCAATGTACCCCTTTGGTTTTGGTTTAAGTTACACCACTTTTAATTATTCTGATATTAAACTTTCGGCTGCTATAATTAAAAAGAATACCCCTGTCAATGCAGAGGTAATCATCAGCAATACGGGCAAAATATCGGCCGATGAGGTGGTACAACTATATATTACTGTTCCGCAGGTTGGTAATAATCCTCAGTATTCGTTAAAGGGATTTAAAAGGATTAAACTAAGCCCCGGCCAAACGCAAACGGTTCAGTTTTCCATTACCCCCGAACTTATGAAAAGTGTGAGTGATAATGGCGAATCGGTGTTATTGCCAGGTACATATCAAATATCAATAGCTGGGTCAGTACCGTCACAACGAAGTTTTGAACTGGGTGCTCCCAAGGCGGCTCATACAACTTTTATTGTAAAATAATAACTCGGAAAATGATGTGCTTGAACGTTGTAGTCATAGTGATGAAAAATACCGAGCTCATCCTACTGGAACCAAAAAGCGTCCAGATCAAATAATCTGGTGCCTTCTTCCGTGCCTTTAAATTCCAGCCAAAGCGCTTTGATGCCTGTTGTCCGGATTACGGAACAAGTATATTCCTTAAAACCTTTTTGTGGCCCCATACGGGGTATGCTGAGTCGCCCTATTACTGCACCGTCTTTGCTATCGCGATGTAAAACAATAGTGCCACCATTAAACGCCTCGGCGTTCACCTTGAACGTGCTAACTCCATTGCCAAAATCAAGGTACTTAAAAGCGGCTTTATCGTTGTTTTTAATATCGCCGATCACTTCGTTGCCTTTACCTGCGGGTTTTACCCGGCAATAGCCCATCATAAAGCAAGTTCGTTCGGCTTCTATTCTTGTGTTTGCCGGCAAAGGTTTTACCGCTCCCTGAGAGGTCATCTCTACTTCGGGGATACTGCCATCGGGGTTGAAATGAATGAGTTCCATACATGTTCGGCGCATTTCTTGCGAGCCTTGTGACGAACGGTGGTAAAATACGTACCATTGACCTTGATATTCGGCAACAGAACCATGGTTGTTCCATGACTCCGGGTCGCAGCCGAAATTATCAATGATAATACCCCGGTAGCTAAAAGGCCCGAACGGCGATGACCCGGTGGCATAACCGAGGCAAGTTGGACGATGATCCCTTCTTTCTTCGTCAGCAAACAACACGTAATAGATGCCCTTACGTTTAAAAACAAAACTGCCTTCGTGAAAAAAATGTTCCTTTCGAGTGATTATGTCAGTATGGATAGTGCTGGTGTCAATAGTGGTCATATCCGGGTTAACTTTGGCACCTTTCAAATTAAACTGCCCCCAGTAATAATAAGCCTGTCCGTCATCATCAACAAATATCGTGGGATCAATACCGGGATATTTGCCTACCGCTATTTTCTTGGCCTCTCCAAAGGGCCCCAATGGCGAAGAAGATGTGGCCACACCTTCGCTATAGGCCTTATCGGGCGTACAAAAATACAAGTAATATTTACCGTTCCGGTACATCGCATCGGGCGCCCATAGCAGTGCGTCCGTACCCGCTACCGAATCCTTAGGGCCTTTGGATGCAAAGATATCGTTAACCCTATTCCAGTGTTTCAGATCGTTAGTAAACAACACATCATGCTTGTAGGAGCACCAATGATCTAATGCCTCATCAGTGGAACCATAGATGTAGAGTTTACCATCGGGCCATACCCGAGCCGTGGGATCTGAAAAATAAGTACCAATAGGACAAACCGGGTTTTGTGCGCTGGTTAAACCTCCCCATAATAGGATCGACAGGATAAAAAATATTTTTTTCATTTTACAATAAAGGTAACCGTTGCGATCATATATTTCGGTATAGGCACAATGATTCCCTGCACTTAAAAGTACAACAAAGTTCTTGATCGGAAAGGTTTTGATATGCGGGCCATCGCTAATTAATTAAAAATGAATTTACCAAAAATTATTTTATAAATAAATATCCGGCTAGTTAGTAGTAGAATTATAATCTTCCGAAGTATGGGGCATTCGTATAACAGACTATGTGGAGCGGGGGGCTCATCTTGAGTAATAATCAAACGGTTTTTTATCATTCCATTTTTAGGTACATCAAACCATTACGGTTCAATTAAAACTTTAATAAAACACAAGGTGTATACTTAATATCATGATACCGACCTACCGGGTAAAACCCATTTGCGAAATATTAACGTTAACAGAATTGCACCATAAATACTGATGGGAGTATATAGCTCATGGACCCGTTTGTGAATTGATCTTTTCGTGGCTACTGTTTTTTTGACGATTGGATAGACATTTATTACAGATAAAATTTTCTATTATTGTCTTGCCATTCTTTCATGATTTGGCAAAACCTAAATGTATTTTGTTCGAAAATAATTCTTTAACATATTTTAAACCGAGTATACTTAAATACCTTCTATTGAGCTTTATTAACTAATTATCTAAAATGAAATACAAATCTTACCCTTTTTTACTGGTGTTTGTCCTGCTATTATTCAACCAAGGTTTTGGTCAAACCGGTCAATACAATATCGTCGCATACGGTGCCGTAAAAAATTCTGATAAAATTTGTACAAAGGCCTTGCAAGCTGCCATTGATGCATGTACGGCAGCCGGGGGCGGTGATGTGGTAATTCCAAAAGGGATTTTTATCTCGGGCACTATCCATTTAAAAAGTAATGTAAATTTATTGCTGCAAAGCGGTGCAGTTTTACGCGGTAGTACCAACCTTAACGATTATGAAGTTAACGTACCCGAAAAACCAAATAACCAGGTACACAAAGGTTTAATTTTCACCGAGGATGCAGAAAATGTAAGCATTTCCGGTCAGGGGCAAATAGACGGGAGTGGTGATTCGTTTTTTGATAACCATGTATCAACCAGGCTGGATACCTTCACAACGATGTACAGCAGGCAGAAGAAAAATTTCCGGCACACCAATATCGATTATGGCAGCAATCCGCTGCTCCCCAAAGAGCGACCTTATCAGATGATTTTTTTCATCAATTGCAAAAGAGTAACAGTAAAGGATGTGTTTATTACTAAATCGCCGTTTTGGTGTATGCACCTGGCCGATTGCGACGGGGTGCATATATATGGCATCCGTTTATGGAATAATTTTCAGGCCGGAAACTCAGATGGCATTGATATTACCAGTTGCAGCAATGTGATCATTGATGGCTGCGACATCCGAGCGGGCGATGACGCGTTAGCTCTTGTAGGATATGACCACCACTACGAAGTTCCCGGTTTCAGGCATCTTAAACATTTTTCGGGCAATATCATTGTCAGTAACTGCAACCTTCAATCCAATTCCAGCGGGATACGCATTGGGTACGAAGATCAGAATACGCTGGAAAACGTGCGGATAAGTAACGTAAACATCACAAATTCGTCCAGAGGGATAGGGGTATTTTTACGGGACGAGGGTTCTTTAAAAAACATCACCTTCACCAATATGTACATTGAAACAAGGATACCTACCGGCGATTGGTGGGGAAATGGCGAGCCTATTCACATCTCAGCTGTCCGTGGAAAGGATAAGGTAAAATTGGGCTCTATTGAAAATATCCAATTCGACGATATAATATGTAAGGGCGATAATGGTATGCTGGTTTATGGAAGTGATGAAAGTATTATTAAAAATGTATCTTTCAAAAATATAACTTTTGAATTTGTAGATACCAAGTTAAATGAGGATGCCGGCGGTAACATCGATCTAAGAGGTGCCAAGGGTTATAAAAGTCAATTATTTATGCGGGATATTCCTGGGTTTCTGGCTGAAAATGTGGACGGGCTCACCATCGATGATTTTAAATTGATATGGACAAACCCCCGCATGGCATTTTTAACCAACGGCATAGAAGTAAATAATTTTAAAAATGTTAGAATCACTAATTTTCAAGGTAAGGGAGCGACAAATAAACCTGGCACTTACCCGGTTAAGGCTGAGAACGGCGAAGGTTTTCAAACAGACCTAAAAAAGGACGATGTGCACCTGTTGAATGTAAAATGATGTAATTAATACGATGTTATCTTTGATGCAAGGATAGCAGCCATGAGCAAATAAAATATGCACCCATCAATTAATAGCAAGTGCAAACTAAAGAAATCACTCACAATATACTATGATAATGAGTAAGATAAAAAATATCGTTGCAACAGTCGCTTTCGTTGCACTAACTTTTTCAGTTCAGGCACAACAGCAAACTCAAAATAATTCAAAAGGAAAGGCTTATTATCTAAACCCAATTTTTGTTGGTGATTACCCGGACCCAAGCATCATGCGGGATGGTAACGATTATTACATTGTGCATTCATCTTTCGAATATTATCCCGGTCTGCTGATCTGGCATTCAAAAGACCTCATCAACTGGACACCGGTAACACATGCTCTGCATAAATACGTGGGTTCAGTATGGGCACCCGATTTGGTAAAATACAAAAACAAATACTACATCTATTTCCCTGCCAATAATACCAATTATGTGGTTACAGCAAATTCTATAAACGGCCCATGGAGTGATCCGATTGACTTGAAGATTGGTTTTATCGATCCGGGACATTTTACCGATGCAGCAGGCAAACGATATCTATATTTTAGTAACGGCGGTTATGTACCATTAGCAGACGATGGTCTTTCAGTAACTGCTGACGTTAAATCTGCTTACAGCGGTTGGAAAATACCGCGCGAATGGTCTGTCGAGTGTTTTTGCATGGAAGGCCCCAAAATGGTTAAACGGGGCGGCTATTATTACCTTACCGTAGCCGAAGGCGGAACGGCTGGTCCCGCAACAAGTCATATGGTAATTTCAGCACGCTCAACATCGCCGTTTGGGCCTTGGGAAAACTCTCCGTACAATCCCATCATTCGTACTAAAGATAATTCAGAAAAATGGTGGTCTAAGGGGCATGGTACTTTGTTTGAAGGGCCCGATAACAAATGGTGGATGATTTTTCATGCCTATGAGAATGGCTATTATAACTTGGGTAGGCAAACCTTGCTTGAGCCGGTTGAATGGACAAAAGATGGCTGGTTTAAAATACCAGACGGCATCAAAACCGATGCACCCATATTAAAGCCCTACCAAAGCTCTTTAGCAAGTACCTTTTCATTGAACGACGATTTTAGTGGCCATGATTTAAAGCCACAGTGGCAATTCTTTAAAGATCACGACACGGCCAGATTTCACTTATCTGATAATACTTTAAGTATAAAAGGAAAAGGGGGAGCTGTTTCTGATTGTGCACCGTTACTCTGCATACCTTCAACCCACTCCTATACTGCACAGGTAGAAATGGAAATCGAAGGTGCTGCTATCGGCGGATTAGTGCTCTTTTATGACAATAAGTATTATTCTGGAATTTTAGCAGACAATCAAAATATACTAGCCAATCTTCGGGGTTGGCAGTTTCCTACGGAAAAAAACGTCATACAAAACCACGTATTTTTACGGATTAAAAACATCAAAAACACCGTTGATATGTATTACAGCACCGACGGGCAGAAATGGGTCAAAATCGAAAATTCTGTGGAGGTTTCGGGGTACAACCATAACGTGCTTGGCGGCTTCCTAAGTTTACGCCTTGGGCTATGTTCTTTAGGTGAAGGAACCGTTAAATTTAAAAACTTCGTATTTAAACCATTAAAATGAAAAAAATAATCACTCTAGTTACATTGCTATAAAGCCTAATTGTTGCGGGTTTTTGCAAAGCGGAAAGCGCCCTATTGCATCTAAAAACCAGTAAATTAGATGGCTTTACCCAGCTTTTTGTAGTAAAGTTAAATAATATGGGTAAAGAAGATAAAACAAGAAATAGTGTATAATTAACATTTATTATAGGTAATTTAACTTTTTTTTCCATTCATTAAAGGCAATTAGCAATAGCTTTACCTTAATATTATAAACCAATTTTCCGCTTACAAATTAAGAGGCCCATTAACGTAATCAAATTGTACAGATGAGATATTTTTATTCCATTATCATTATCGCTTTATGCTGTTGCTGCCCGTGCATGGCGCAAAATGTGGCTTATACCCCACCCATGGGCTGGAACAGTTATAATTGCTTTGGCTCTGCCGTGCACGAGGACGAGGTTAAAGCCAATGCAGATTATGTGGCCAAAAATCTTAAGCAATTTGGTTGGCAATACATCGTGGTCGATTTTTTATGGTCTTATGATAACCCTCCCGGCAGCAATATTGGCAACCCGTTTCAAAAAAACTTACAGGATGGCTCGTATGTTCCGTGGCTTACTATGGATGAGTGGGGCAGGCTGATGCCGCAACCCACCAAGTTCCCTTCCGCATTTGGAGGTAAAGGTTTTGCACCGCTGTCAGCCTATGTGCATTCATTGGGATTGAAATTTGGGATACATGTAATGCGGGGTATCCCTCGGCAAGCGGTTTGGGCCAAATCTCCAGTAAAAGGCACTAATGGCATAACAGCTGATATGATTGCAGACACGAATTCAAAATGCCCCTGGATGAACCAAATGTACGGGCTGGATATGAAAAAACCCGGTGCGCAGCAATATTTGAACTCTATTTTAGAACTATATGCCTTGTGGGAAGTGGATTTTATTAAGGTTGATGACATAGCGCGCCCATATCGCGAGGCGGAGGTTGAAGGCTACCACAAAGCGATAAATAATATAGGCAGACCGATAGTTTTGAGTTTATCGCCCGGTAATACACCTGTAAAAGAGGCGGCACATGCAACAGAAAACGCCAATATGTGGCGTATGGCCGATGATTTTTGGGATGAATGGAAAGCCGTAACGGAAATGATAGCCTACGCAGAGCAATGGCAGGGAAAAGGAGGCCCCGGTCATTGGCCCGATTGTGATATGATACAAATCGGCAAATTATCCAAGCGCGGCCCGGTAGGCAACGAACGGTACAGCAGGTTTACACCCGATGAAGAACTTACCCACATGACTTTCTGGAGTATTTTTCGTTCGCCATTAATGCTGGGCGGCAATTTACCCGAGAACAGACCATTTGAACTACAAATGTTCAACAACCCCGAAGTTATAGCCGTAAACCAACAAGGTGAAAACCCGCATGAACTTTACAATAAAGATGGCAGCATGGTTTGGTACTCGCATGTACAAGGTAGCAAAGATCTTTACGTAGCACTATTTAATTTAAGTGAAAGCAGTGGTGATGTAAATGTACCCTTTGCCGCACTGGGGCTAAAAGGCAAGATCAAAGTAAGGGATCTTTGGCAAAAGCAGAATATTGGGATATTTAAAGGTGCTTATCACCAACAAATAAATAAACATGGGGCGGTATTGTTAAAGTTGTATGTTCAATAGCCTGTATTAGGTTATGAGCACTAAACAAAACCAGCATAAAACATCAGGTTATCTGTCGGTAAAACAGCCGGTATCTGTTTTCCCAATAGTATATTTTGATAATCGCAATTACATAAACCAAAATCAAATGAAGAAAATAACTATTATAGCTGTATTACTATTAGGCATATTTGGTGCTCGGTTTTGCCATGCGCAAAGCGACCCCGGTATGCCAAAACTAGTAAAACAGGATGGAGTTACCCAGCTTTATGTAGATCAAAAACCTTTTTTAATGTTAAGTGGTGAACTGAATAATTCCTCATCGTCCAGCATGGAGTACATGAAGCCGATATGGAAGCAGGCAGCCGCCTTAAACTTTAATACCTTGGTTACACCGCTTTCGTGGGAATTGGTGGAACCCAAAGAAGGTGACTTTGATTTTACTTTGGTTGACAGCCTGATCACTAATGCTAGGCAAAATAATCTGCACCTGGTTTTTCTATGGCTGGCCAGTTGGAAAAACGGTACGTCGAGCTATATGCCGCTATGGGTTAAGGAAAACTATAAAAAATATACACGTATAAAAATACAGCAGGGATACACACAAGAGGTTCTATCAACTTTGGCTGAAGCTAACTGGCAAGCTGATTCAAAAGCCTTTGCGGCATTAATGAAGCATATTCGCAAATTTGATGGTAATAACCACACGGTTTTGATGATGCAGGTAGAGAATGAAGTAGGGGTTTTAGGTGATTCGCGCGACCGCTCGGATATAGCCAATGCAGCATTCAATGCCCCAGTTCCTAAAGAACTCATTACCTACCTCCTAAAAAATAAAGATAGCCTGTTGCCCGATGGCATTAAGAAATATTGGGAAGCTAATGGGTTTAAAACTACTGGCAATTGGGAGGATATTTTTGGGAAGAGCAAATATTGCGATGAGCTTTTTATGGCCTGGAACTATGCCGGCTACGTAAATAAAGTTGCAACAGCGGGTAAAAAGGAATATTCAATTCCCATGTATACCAATTGCTGGCTCGACCCTATAGATAATCCCAAACCCGGCGATTTCCCGAGTGGATGCCCCGAGGCTCGTTTAATGGATGTTTGGTTGTCACGGCAAACCGGTATTGATATACTTGCTCCTGATCTGTACGCATCAGAGTTTGATTATCGTTGCAAGCTTTACACCCGGCTCGGCAACCCGCTTTTTATCCCCGAAATGAATAGCAGTGATGACGGCGCCCGCAATATTTTTGTCGCCATTGGTAAATACAATGCCATCGGCGTTTCGCCTTTTGGTATCGACCATATAAAAGATGCAGAAAAATCAGGGTTTAGTAAAAGCTACGCCATTTTAAACCAGCTAGCGCCGCAAATATTAGAAAAACAGCTAAAAAAACAAGTGCTAGGTTTTGTGCTCGACGAAAAAAATCCGATAGTTACCTACGAAATGAATGGGTACAAACTGGAAATATCGTTAGATGAATTATTTGGACATAAATCAACTTTAGGATACGGGCTGGTAATGGCTGATGGTGATAATAAGTTTACAGGAGCCGGCAGCGGTTTTAGGGTCAGATTTTTCCCGCTGGAAAAGAACAGTAAAGCCATCATTGGTGTAAGCAATATTGACGAAGGCACTATCAAAAATGGTATTTGGGTACCCGGCCGCCGTCTTAATGGCGATGAAGATGACCAGGGCCGAGCTTGGCGCTTTGGATTTTGGCAAACAGCTATTGAAAAATGCACAGTTTATAAATACGAATGATCAGTTAATCAGTTATTTCAAACCTTCCATTACACAATACAAAGCTATTAATCCTTGAAATAATAATGCGATTGTTCTGATCCAGTTAGTTTTTATTAACTGATTTAGAAGACTTTCGTCATACCCAACTTTTTCAAGTTGCCCATGGATTCTTTCTTGTCAAATCGCTCTTGGTACAATTTTGATAAAATTAGCCTGTCTTTCAGCAGTCCTTACTCGCCAATTCTCGAACTATTTTATAGGATATCTGAAATGTTGATCCAAAAGTAAAAGCCTCAAATATTTCGGTAGGAGGCTTTTACTTTTGGTATCCTGGAATATCCTAATTGGAGCATATTTGGATAAAATTGGCATATATAACTATTATAAATAGGCTAAAGTATTATTCTCAATATCCTCTTTTTGTGTTGAAATTATTTTATTTCAATAAAACCAGGCTGGATGGTACCGAATCGGGTAGCCGAGAGTTAAAAACAAAAGTGCCGGTGCTGCTCCGTTTTTTGTTACCCTGACAGCCATGCAGCTACCATGTTAACTTACATAGAAAGGGTAATGCCGAACGTAAAAAGTATGGAAGAGAACATTGATTCCTAATCAAAAAGAACAGGGCCTACTGCATCCGCAGAAAAACATAAATTCCTGAATTTTAATATTAAATCATGCTCTTGAAATTTTAATGCGTTTGTCGGGCATAATAATCTGTAAATTCAAACTAAATATCATTATTTATTTTAATTTTACATGAAAAATATCATTTGAATAAATTAATAATAATGCAGTAAATAACTTTCAAATAAGTTAATTATAGTGCCTGAAGCGTAATATATAAACTTAATTGACATTTATGATTAGAAGAACAATTGATGCTAGTGCCAACTTACAACAATTGAGATGTAATCTTTCACATCCACACAGAATACGATAATATACAATGAAAAAAACGCACCTTCTATTTCTTCTAATTAGCTTATTGACGTCAATTAACTTAGTTTTTGGTCAAGCCCCCAATATCAGTTATGCAGTTCCATTAAGTTATACAGTAGGTACACCAATAACTGATATTTCTCCCGCAAATAGTGGGGGTGCTGTACCTGCGACCACACCCTATGGACAAACTACAACTTTTGCAGGTACTGGGGTAGATGGTTTTAATAATGGGGCAAGTGGTGTGGCAAGTTTCCATGGAATGAATTCCATAGCTATGGACAAATTTCAAAATATTTATATAGCTGATTTTTTTAATGGTGCGATCAGAAAAATTATACCGGATGGTACAGTAAGTACTTTGGCCAATGTAAGTTATCCGGTGAGTATTACAACGGATAATTCCGGGAATGTATACGCGATCAAAAGTTATCCCAGCGACATTGTAAAGATCACACCAACTGGTACGGTATCCGTTTTTTCGGATCATTCAAATTTTTCACAGCCTATGGATTTGGCTGTGGATGCCGACGGTAATGTTTATGTAGCAGATGCTTATTTGGGGATATTAAAGATCAGCCACCTTGATAACAGTATAAACCGGCTGGTTACCAGTATAAGTTATCCCGGAGGAATTGTAGTTGATAAGAATAATGATATTTATTATTCTTGCCTTTTAACACATTTGATCATGAAAGTCAGCATGGGTACAACACCGGGTACGGTAAGCGTTTTTGCAGGAAGCGGGACCGCTGGTTTTACCAATGGGAATGGTGCCGGGGCAAGCTTTAATAATCCCTATGGATTATCCATAGATAACAACGGGAATATTTATGTAGCCGATCAAGGCAATTTTGCTATCCGGGTAATTACGCCAAATGGTGATGTCAATACAGTGTCGGGTACCGGAGTTGCAGGCTATGCCGATGGCTCGGGTACCACGGCAACATTTAATGCCCTCGGAGGCGTGGCATACGATGGTGCTGGAAACATCTATGTTGTAGACGGAAAAATTAGAAAAGTAGTAGTAACGGGCTATACCATACGCCCGGCCTTACCTGATGGGTTGAGCATAGATGCTGCCACGGGTATAATAAGAGGTACGCCAACAGCGGTTTTAACGGCAAAATCATACACTATAACCGCATTTAACGCAAGCGGAAGCAGTACAGCGGTTTTAAATACACCACCTATTATAGCCTATCCGGGTCCGCAAACATATGTTACAGGTATGGCTATTAAAAATTTATCACCTGTGAGTACCGGGGGAGATGTTTCACAATATACCATTAACCAGCCATTGCCAGCAGGATTAAGTTTGGATCCGGTAACGGGTGTTATTAGCGGAATTCCTACGGGGGTTCAAAACCCCACAATATATACTATTACGGCTTCCAATAGTACATGCAGTAGTTCAGCAACGGTAAGCATCACAACGCTGATAGGAGGTGTTCCGGTTATCAGGTATCCCAATCCGTTAAGTTATACTGTAGGGATTGCAATAAGTCCGGTTATTACTCCCATCAATAGTGGGGGTACGGTACTGCCGACGCCCTATGGGCAAACAACAACCTTTGCAGGTAGTGGAAATTGGGGTTCCACCAATGGCATAGGTGTAGCAGCAGCCTTTTCTAACCTATATAGCATAACCATGGACAAAGCCCAGAATATTTTTGTTACTGATTTTTATAATAATTCGGTAAGGAAGATCACGCCTGACGGGAATGTGAGTATGTTTTCAAATTATAATTTAGGTAACCCAATAAGTATCGGGTCAGATGCCGCAGGTAATATATATGTGTCACAAGCCAATTCAGGCATTATTATGAAAATCCCTCCGGCCGGTGGGGCTGGATCTGTGTATGCAAATTTTCAGAGCCCTGTTCAGGTTCAAAGTCTAACATCGGATGCTGCAGGGAACCTATATGTGATCACAAATGACGGAAACCTAACGAAGATTACTACAGATGGCAATAAAAACCTATTGAGTTCCAGCCTAGGTGCTGATTTTCATGGTGGGATAGCAGTAGATAAGCAAAATAATATTTATTATTCTTGTCAAGGTGCACATCTGATCATGAAGGTCAGCTCGGGTACAGTACCGGGTACAACAGCGGGTACTATAAGCGTTTTTGCAGGTGGTGGCAGTAGCGTTTCTGCCGGCCCTATTGATGGCAAAGGGGCCGTAGCCAGTTTTAAAAACCCTCTTGGTATATCAATAGATGATTTTGGAAATCTATATGTGGCGGATGCTGGTAATTATGCAATCCGTGAGATAACCCCCACAGGAGTTGTAACAACGGTTGCGGGGACGGGAACTTCGGGCTATTATGATGGACTTACTGGTATAAAAACAACATTTATTGGCCCAAGTGCCGTAGTCGCTGATGGTGCCGGTAACGTATATGTTCCGGACGGTACAAGAGTTAGAAAAGTAGCAACCACAGGCTATGCCATACGCCCGGCTTTACCTGATGGGTTGATTATGGATGCAGGTACGGGTATAATTAGGGGTACGCCTACAGCGGCTTTAACTGCCAAATCATATACCATAACGGCATTTAACGCAAGTGGGAGCAGTACAGCGGTTTTAAATACCTTGCCTATAATATCCTATCCGGGTCCGCAAACATATGTTACAGGTGCTGCTATTAAAAATTTATCACCTGTGAGTACCGGTGGAGATGTTTCACAATATACCATTGCCCAGCCATTGCCACCAGGATTAACTTTGGATCCGGTAACGGGGGTTATCAGCGGAATTCCGACGGGAGTTCAAAACCCCACAACATATACTATTACGGCTTCCAATAGTACATGCAGTAGTTCAGCAACGGTAAGCATCACAACGCTTGTAGGAGGTGTTCCGGTTATCAGTTATGCCAATCCGTTAAGTTATACTGTAGGGATTGCAATAAGTCCGGTTACTACTCCCGTCAATAGTGGGGGTACGGTACTGTCAACGGCATCCTATGGTCAAACAACTACTTTTGCAGGCACTGGAATTAATGGTTTTAATAATGGGCCAAGCGGCGTGGCGAGTTTCAGTGGGATGAATGCCATAGCTATGGACAAGTCTCAAAATATTTATATAGCTGATTTTTTTAATAGTGCGATCAGGAAAATTACACCGGATGGCACAGTAAGTACCTTGGCTAACGTTAGTTATCCGGTAAGTGTAGCAACAGACAATTCAGGAAACGTATACGCGATCAAACAATATCCCAGCGACATTGTAAAGATCACGCCAACTGGTAGCGTATCCGTTTTTTCGGATCATTCAAATTTTTCAAACCCGATGGATTTGGCTGTGGATGCCGACGGGAATGTTTATGTAGCAGATGTTTATGCTGGCATATCAAAGATTGACGCCCTCAATAACAATATAACCCGGCTGGTTACCAGTATAAGTTATCCCGGAGGAATAGTGGTTGATAAGAATAATGATATTTATTATTCCTGCCTTTTAAATAATTCGATCATGAAGGTCAGCTCGGGTACTATACCGGGTACAACAGCGGGTACGGTAAGTGTTTTTGCGGGAAGCGGGACTGCTGGTTTTACCAATGGGAATGGTGCCGCGGCAAGTTTTAATCATCCCTATGGAATATCTATCGATAACAACGGGAATATTTATGTTGCCGATCAAGGCAATTTTGCTATCCGTGTAATAAGGCCAAATGGCATGGTCAGTACAGTGTCGGGTACTGGAGTTGCCGGCTATGCCGATGGCTCAGCTGCAATGGCGACATTTAATGGTCCCGGTGGGGTGGCGTACGATGGTGCTGGCAACATCTATGTTATAGACGGCAAAATCAGAAAGGTAGGAGTGACTGGCTATGCCATAAGCCCGGCCTTACCCGCTGGCTTGAGCATGGATGCAGGTACGGGTATAATTAGCGGTACACCTACAACGGCTTTAACTGCTAAATCGTACACTATAACGGCATTTAACGCAAGCGGGAGCGCAACGGCAACAACAACACTAGAGGTAAATTTACCAGTAATAAACCCACCGATAATAACCGCGTTGTCGTTAACATCAGCTCCAGCATCCACACCTATTACAGTTACCGGAGCAAACTTTAATAGTATTGCCGGCAACAATGTCGTGTTTTTTGGAGCCACACAAGCCCTTGTTACTTCCAGCACTTCTACACAGCTTGTTGTAAATGTTCCTTTAGGGGCAACTTATGAGCCCATTTCAGTATTAAATAAAATAACCAGCCTTACAGGTTATTCTAAAATGTCGTTTTTGCCAACCTATGTACCCAGTTCCCCAAGTCCTGTCATTAATTTTGATCCGGTAACTTCGGTAAATACTTTTACAGCTGGGGCATGTCCTGATTTTTTAAAAATAATCGATCTTGATGGAGATGGCTTATCAGACCTGTTGATTGCTAATGCTTCGGACAATACAGTTTCTGTATTCCGTAATACTTCTACTAATACCACACTTGGTTTTGCCGCGAAAATTAATTTTCCCGTAGGCGGAACTCCCGTAGCAATTAGTGTAGGAGATTTGGACGGGGATGGGAGGCCCGATTTGGTGGTAGTCAACAGATTCAGCAATACCGTGTCTGTCTTTCAGAATAATACTACTAATGGTGGTGCCATTACCTTTTTAACAAACAAGGATTTTGCTACGGACAACACTCCTAATTCAATAAGTATAGCTGATATTGACGGGGACGGGAGGCCAGATATTATTATAGTAAACTTAATGAGTAATACCATTTCTATTCTTCAGAACACTACACAGGGTAACATTATATCTTTTAAGCCCGTGCAGCGTTTTGTTACCGGAACGGCTCCTGGTTCCATAAATATCGCAGATATAGACGGGGATGGCCTGGTAGACTTGGTGGTTACTAATTTTACTGCAAAAACAGTTTCTGTTCTTCTGAATACTTCTACAAGAAATAGCACTAATCTAACAGCAAGTGCCAAGACATCAACAATTGGTATCATTTCGTTTGCAAATAAAGTTGATGTGGCTACGGGTAATCAACCATCTTCAGTTAGTATTGGCGATGTTGATGGCGATGGGAAGCCAGACATTATCATTACAAATTATGGAGTGGGTGATAACAGCGTATCTGTATTACATAATAGTTCGGTTAAAGGGAGCACCTTTTTTTCAGCAAAGGTGGATTTTTCAACAGGGAATCAACCTACTTCCGTTCAAATTAGCGATATTGATGGAGATGGAAAACCCGATTTAGTTATAAATAATTTCAATAGTAAAACGATATCTGTCTTGAAAAATAACTATACCAGTATTGGTAATATTTCATTTACTACGAAAATGGATTGGGCTACCGGAAACGCTCCTTACTCATTGAGCATAGGCGACATGGATGGCGATGGCAGGCCAGATGTGATAGTAACAAATTTACTTGATAATAACATAGTAGTGTTGCATAATAGTACTCAATAATAAACGGTTAAGTGGTTAACAAGCCACGTTTAATAATAAGATATTTAATTAAAGTGTATAGCGGAAAGATTTCGAATTGTGTAAACTTAGGACAATGCCTTTTAGGAAGTCAAATCCTTTTAAGAATGCGAACTCGATTTTTTAGCTTTCTTAACACATCTGATACCAGCGTATTAAAGACATATTCGAATAATTTTTTAATCACGATTATTTCTATGTAGTGTTTCTATTTAGCGTCTTTAGTTATTCAATCGTTTCCTACTTTTAGCATGTAGTTAAAATTGTCTTAATCTACATTTATTCTATAAAAAGCAATCAAAACTGTGTAATTAACTATTGATTATAAATGGCAATTAATTATAACCAAAAGCGCTATTTATTGTTATTGGCGATAATATTTATCGCTTAATGAAAATCGAAGTAAAAACTAAATAATATGAAATTTATCTTTAAATAGTTGCATTATTTTTTTATATTTACATCTATTATGCTATTGCTCTAGTAATATGATATTTTTTTTATAACTTAATTAATTTTTTTGTAATTTTCATAAAACCAAGTTAATTATGAATTTATATTTAATAAAACAACCTGGTGTTGAGTAGACACAAGTACCTATGAAGATAATAGTATCGGCTTTAATTGTTTTTTTTTATTTGAGTATTACTGAAATATCCTATGCCAATAAACTTAATACCGACACTCTAAAAACAAACCCCACCGATACGAGTAAAATAAAAAAGCTAATATCGGATCCGGTAAATAAATACGTTAAAGATTTTAAGGGTAAAATAATTCCAAAAAACTCTTTCGGTCAGGCAAAGGCGGTCAAAAATCAATTAGATCAGGCTCAATCAGCATTAACCAAACGTTTGAATAATGCTGCCAAGGGTAAGTTGGGTTTTAGTTTAACGTTAGAAGATGCAATTAAATATCAACCGCTACCGCAGCAATTGAACAGCAATAGCAATCAAAAATTTGTCAATACAGTCGCTGTATTAGGAAATATAGAAGCCTGGGGTATCCCATTTAATTTCAATTTCAGCAATGCACATAACGATTTGTCTGATCTGAACGCATTACGTAATAGCCTGTTTAAGTTTGATTTTAATCCGGCTCAATTTACAGACGCGTTTAAAAGTGACCTTCAGCAATATTATGATATCCGTAAAAATGCTTTTGCCGGGTTGGACCTTACGGGATATACGCAAAAAGCCTTAAAAGAAAAGCTTAACCAGCAGGTTGCAATATATAGTAACAAAGCCAAAAGCAGTATTATTTCCAAGTATCTTGATAAACAAGAAAACATTACAGAATTGTTGGGCCTTAATCAACAACAAATCCGGGAAAAGTTGCAATCTGTAATTGAGGATAAGGCAAAAAAAAATATTAGTTCACTTAATCAATTAAAAGGGATAGATATAAATCATCCAATGTCCTTTCTTTCAGAATCAGTAAAATTAAAAGCATTGCAAAGGCTTAAGTTACAAACCAGCATCATATCAAATCTTTCCAACAACAGTAAATTAGCTCAATACTTTAGTGATCCCGGCAAGGTTAAAGAATTGCAGCTAATGAACGAAGATCAAATCGTTCAGCAATTATCCGCTCTTACGGCTAATAATTCCGCGATAATGCCTATAAACCCGGATGGAATAGATATCATCAGCCCTATCCCGGGATTTAAGCTTTCGGAATTTATTAAGAATGTAAGCAAAGAGGGAGTTGCTGCAAATGATACCGTAATAAAAGGGATTGCTAGAAAAATATTTTTGTCAAGAACTTCTGGAAACCGGATAAAAATTGATGAATTGTTAGATCAAAAAAAGCAGCAGTTGGGCCAACAACTCTCCGCACAAGTAAATGGACAAATACCGGGTTTGACGGCGAAGATGGCCAGCACTGTTCCAGCCTTAGATATAGCGGACAAAACCAAATTGAATAAAGAGATCGATAGCGTTGCGCAAACCATTACAAGTTTAAAAAGCCAGTTGCAAAAAAAAGGTATTGACATCAATAAAATGCTCCTGATGCAGAAATCCCTAAATAATAGCATTGGCAGTGCTTCTGCGTCAGAAATGGTGAATGGTTTTTTGAGTAAAAGGCCTCAAAATGCAATTCAATCCATTTTTACTAGGGTACAGGCCCTTAAACTAGGGTCTTTCGGCAATAAAGCACCAGGCAATACAACAGGAGGCGACTTGTTTATGGATGGCACACATGTTACTTATAAAACCGGAAATATCCCAATAACAATAGGTTACGGTGGCATTAATGATATAAGTGCTAATAAGGATGCGAACTATCAAAACTCCGACTATAATTCGCCAAAAACAATAACTTATTTAAGTGCTGGAATAAATAAAGGGGTATTTGGCAATGCCAAAATTTCTATAATCGGATCCTCTGGAGGCAACGGCTCTAATAATTATAATAGCTATACAGTACCCACCTCCTCATCCACTAATGTTGCGCTAACGATATCAAAATCTTTTAATACAGGTAAAATTGGAAAATTCTCTTTTGACGTGTCAAAATCATCCACCCTTTATTCCAATAATTATACTTCGGGCACAGATGCGGTTTTGGAGCAAAAATCAGGATTGAATTATCAGGAAAGCAATATAGCTCAGGCTTTATCTTTTGGCTTGACCCATCAATTGGAAGTAAAGCAAGCCAACTTAACTGAAAACTTTTATTTTAACTACGCGGGCATCGGCTATCAAAATCCGGGTAATAACGGTTTTGGTGGCGGTGGCCTGAAACTCGGTGGAAACGTTAAAAAATCATTGTACAAAAATAAACTGGTATTGAGTATTCGCACCGATATTAAAAATAAGGCAATAAATTATACATCCAACGACCAATGGAAAAACTATCAGGTACAGTTTGACAGCCGTTATAATATTAACAAAAAATTCAATATCACTATAAAATATTCGGCCGGGGGTACCGATAAACAAATAGACAATATTACCACCCCTGTTTATTCATCGCGAAAGCTTCAATTTGATGGAAATGCAAGTTATAAAATAGGAAAACACTATACAGTAAGCCATATGACCATAGGAAAGCAGGATTATGCGAACAGCTATGTGTCACAAACAGGAAGCAGCCTTTTGATGGTTAATTATACCCAAAGCTTAATGTTAAACCACAATAGCCTTACCGCATCAGTGTTCTATAACAAAGAACTTTCCAGTAATAAATTAATAGGCAATCTGCTTAATTCTGATTTTACTTATCAGTATACTATTTTCCAGAAGGTTAATATGTCTTCAGCTGTAACTTACCTTAATAATGCCGGTATTGTAAGCCAGGCTGGTATACGGCAAAGTATTCAATTGATGGCAGGTACCCATTTTGATCTGGATACGTATATTGACGTGCGTAAAAATCTGATCACACCATTGTATCCAGACCTATATGCTTCGTGCCGGGCCGAACTCAGTTTAAAGTATCATTTAAAAAATTAGGATGACGCGTCGATTAATAATATTCCTGTTACTTTTTTTCACCTTGCCGGTTTCTGCTCAGGTGATCATTCAATTTATCCCCGAAATTTCAGGCCGGAGTATAGACGGGCTGTTTCAATGTAAAATTGTAAACAGCAACCGTGCTCAAAGTGCCCTACTAACCATAACAGTTACAGAAAGAAAACAAGGAACAATATGTACCATAAAACTACCTGCCTTTAATCTTATTCAGGGTACCAATGCATTGCCTTTTTCGGTGGCCAAAAATGCTTCCATACAGTTTTCAAATAATAATATGGGGCAATTAACACGAATTAACCGATTGTTTTCAGAAGGGGATTATGATTATTGTTTTAGTATAAAATTAGCACAAAGTGATCTTCCGGATGAGCAATGTTTCTCTTACCTATTAGCTCCGTTTTCAGAATTGAACCTGAGTGAACCCAATAACGAAGATAAAATATGCGATACCAGGCCATTGTTTACCTGGCAGCCCCTTATCCCCGGCATTACAGGCTCCAGTTATCAGCTGGTTTTAACTGAGATAAAACAGGGTCAAAATGCAACAGAAGCACTTAACTATAATGTACCTGTAATTAACCAATCCTTCATTAACTCGCCAATACTACCTTACCCAGCTGTGGCCCGGGAATTGCAAAAAGGTAAACAGTATGCATGGCAGGTTACGGCTTATAAAGATCAGACCATTTTAAACCGATCAGAAATATGGGATTTTGCAGTTGATTGCCAGGATACCGTAAAAAAGGCTGTTAACGACGGGTATCGGAATATTGAAGATTTATCTAAAGGAAATTATTATATTGCCATTGGGGCTTTGAAATTTGCAGTTGTTAACCCATACCACGAGGAACAGCTAAAGTATGAGATCCGCGAGATCAATAACAATCAAAAGTTGATAAAAAGGCTTCCGAAAATTACACTTAAAAAAGGCACGAATGATATAACTATTGATCTTACTGGCAATAGTCATTTTACTGATGCCAAGTATTATATCATAAAAATATGGTTGCCAAATGGTTCGGTAAAAACCTTGAGATTTCTATATCAGGATATTAAATGAAAAAAAATATTATTATTTCCTGTATTGTAAGCCTGTTTATATTTTCTTGTAAGCATGCATCACCGTCTTTTCGTGAAATTAATGATAAAGACTTTACAATGCAGGTTATAGAATTACCGAATGTAACCGATGAAATGAGCAGCCTTAGTTATAAAATAAGAATTACACCAGCAAAGCAATTGCTCCAACAAAAAAACAGAGAAGAAAAAAACGCCCTAATGTATAAAATGGACAGCTGCTTTTATTTACAGGGAGGTATAAACAAAACTTATGCAGCACTAACGCAGCCTATAGCTAACGGTATAAATGGAAGCTATGAATACCTCATTCAGTTTGAAATAGCTAAACAGATAGACCGGGCGCATTTAGTTCTAACCTATCAGGATAAATACATCAATCGTAAAACATATACTATTCAATTTAATCAACAATAAGGTACTAACGTATATATATGAGATTTATATCTACCCAAAAAAGAAAAATAGCCGCTTTACTTTTACTTATTTTGAGCATAAATTTGTTTATGCCATCAGTGGTATACGCGCTTACCTCGGGGCCTGCCCAGCCCGAAACTAAAGGCTTTCAGCCGGCGGGCGTATCAGATATGGTAGATTTGCAAAGCGGTGATTTTAAATACAATATTCCATTACTGGATATAGATGGTTACCCGATCAATTTAAATTACCAGTCGGGTACAAGCATGGACGATGAAGCCAGTTGGGTGGGCCTAGGCTGGAGCCTAAGTCCTGGAGCTATTAACAGGCAGGTAAGAGGGTTGCCTGATGACTTTTCAGGAGAGGGGAGTGACGGGGATCAGGTTACTGTAGACCATTGGACCAAGCCAATGGTTACTATTGGCGGACGAGTGTCTAGCAAAACTGAGGTATTTGGAACGGGCTTTATCAAAGGGAGCGGTTCTTTATCATTAGGAGTTTTTAAAAATAATTATACGGGTATCGGAGCCGAATTGACCGCTAATGCAGGTATTTCGTTAACCGCTGCTAATACTGGGTCGATGACTGCAGGATTAGGTATCACATCAAATACGCAAAGTGGCGTAGATTTTTCACCTTACGCATCCTTATCGGTGGGTGAAATGACAAAAGATCATATGTCAAATAGTATGGGTTTGAGTGCATCATTAGGATATAATACCAGGAGCGGCTTAAAAAACCTTTCGTTAGGTGCAACATTTACGCCGGAAATAAAATCAGAAAAAAAAAACTATGACGTAAGCCTCCCAGGTTTTGGAGCGTCATTGTCTTACAATACAGAACCCTTTAATCCCCATATTCAAATTCCGTATAAAAGTACTTCATCCACTTATAGTATTGATGCGGGCCCAACAGCCTTTGGTTTTTATTTGTCTTTTGGAATGACGGGTTATAAGAACGTTAGAGAGGTGTTATCACCAACTCAATCCAATCCTGCGTACGGATTTTTATATGCGGAAAAGGGAAAGGATAATCCAAACGCGATGATGGATTTTATCCGTGAAAAAGAGAATCCCATTATACCAGAACTACCTAACCTTGCTATACCTATACACACCCCAGACCTGTATTCCTACTCCAGCCAAACAGGTGGTGGGCAATTTCGTCTTTATAGAGGTGGAACAGGCGCGTTTTTCGATAACCAGGCCGACGATCAGAGTTCAAATTCAACAGTGGGTGGAGATTTGGGATTTGGCCCCACAGGTTGGCATGCAGGTGTCACTTTTTTTAAGCAAGATATACATAATACTACCCATAAGTGGGTAAATGATAATTATTTCCTCCCTCAAAATGATTTTCAGAATATATCAACTACGGATCCTAATAGCGAGCATGTGTTTTTTAGGCTGATAGGAGAAAAGAACCAGGAAGAGGATGACATGGCTAGTAAACTCAATTATACAAACGCTGTTAAAGTGGACGTTACGGGCAAAACCGCAAACAATCATTTTGCCGGTGTTGGGGGAGCAGAGTCTGAAATAAAAAATGTACATCGGCAACGCAACAAAACTGTAGTCTCCTATCTTACTGCTAACGAAGCTAAATTTGCCGCTACTGATCAAAGTATCCTCACTTATCCGGTTAATCAAGAGGGTACGTTTGCCCCGAAAACAAACTATACGTTAAGTGCAACCCCGCATAACAGGGTAGATAATGACCACAAGGGCCATCATATATCCGAGTTGTCTGTAACTGATGATGGCGGTAAAAGAATGATATATGGTATACCGGTTTATAACCTCAAGCAGGAAGAATATTCGTTTGCCATTGGTACGGAACATTATCCTGACCCTACTACTGGCACAATACTGGGAGACTATACCTCTGTAAATAACCTCACAAACGACTATAATTTTACTGCTGGTATTAACAGGATCGGAGATGGAAAGGGCGTAGATAATTATTACCATAAAGAAAGTAAAACAGGTTATGCAACCAGTTATTTACTAACCTCTATTCTTTCTCCGGATTATGTGGATAAAACCGGTGATGGGATAACAGACGATGACCAGGGTACCGCAATTAAGTTTAATTACTCTAAAATGGATAAGCCCTTTAAGTGGCGCGCCCCATATCAGGGTGCTACTATTAACAGGGGATTGCTTGCAGACGAAAATGACGATAAAGGAAATATTATTTATGGCGAAAAGGAGCTTTGGTATATCAACACGATCGAATCAAAAACCAAAATAGCTTATTTCATTACAGAAGATCGTAAAGACGCTTTGGGTGTTGATGATTGGGTAAAGGGCGGCATAGGCACTGATGCTAAAAAACTACAGCGCCAGCGTTGCTTACGCGAAATCAGATTATATTCTAAAGCCGATACTAAGACGCCTATTAAAGTTATAAAATTTGAATATAACTATGAGTTATGTCCCGGTGTACCTAACTTTAATGATTATGAGGATATTTCGGCCACTCATCCCGTTGCAACGTCTTCAGGGAAATTAACACTTAAGAAAGTTTGGTTCGAGTATGGCAATATTAGTAAAGGAAGTAGTTTTCCCTATAAATTCAATTATGCCTATGATAACGTTTCCGATCCATATGGTAAAGATACCCACCCGAATCCTACATACGGTTATATGCTTACGGACCGGTGGGGTGTATATAAAGACCCTTCTGAAAATCTCCTGAACCTTGCTAACGATGAGTTTCCATATACAAATCAAAATAAGGCAGTAACAGATGTTAATGTTGCCGCCTGGCATTTAAAAAAAATAGAATTGCCAACCGGAGGGGCCATCAATGTGCATTATGAATCGGATGACTATGCCTATGTACAGAATAGGAAAGCCATGTGTATGAATAAAATTGAAGCTTTAATAAGCGGGCCCGATGCAAACAATCCAGACAAAAATTATCAAGACCTACCGGCCAACAAATTGCTTCAGGCCCATGGAATTAGGATGTCGATACCAACATTGCCATTGCCTGGTGAAGATCATCTTCGATGGTTTATAAAGAATTATCTAAACGGTTCAGATTATATGTACACCAAGTTTAAAATTACGGTAGCTACAGATAATTATAAAAATACAGATACCAAATACGATAGTGATTTCATCCCCTGTTATGCTAAAGTTTGGAAAGTAATGATCAATACAGACAGTAAGGGTAATAATTATGCGAAAATTATTTTTGAAGATATTGATGAAGGGAACGTTACAGTTAACCCTATTACAATTGCCGCGTGGCAAAAAATGAAAATTGATTACCCTCGCTATGCCTATGCTGGCTATACAAGCAGTATCGTAGATGATGGCTCTTCAGACCTGGAAAATGCTATCGGCGCGATGATAAATGCTGTGGGGAATATTAGTGAATTGTTTAAAACCTTTTATCAAAAAGCATCTGATAATGATTATGCCGGAAACGTAGATCTGGGCAAAAGCTTTGCCCGTATGACGGTTAATAGAAAAATTGGTGGGGGAGCCAGGGTGAAGATGATATCAATAACAGATAACTGGAATACCATGAGTGGTAACCAGACGTCTAATCAAGCTGTTACTGGTGCCTATTATGGCCAATCTTACGATTATACCACAACAGATAACGGCCAGGTGATAAGCAGTGGTGTAGCCACATATGAACCTTCGATCGGGAATGATGAAAATCCATTTAAACTACCGGTGACCTATGTTCAGAGAATAAAAGGGGCAATTAATAACTATCTTGATCTGGAAGAACCTTTTGGCGAATCTGTTTTTCCAGCTCCAACAGTAACATATAGTAAGGTAACCGTAACCGACCTTGCTGACGGTGCTCTCGCCACTAATACACCTAAAACTGGTTATATCGTTAACGAATTTTACACCAGTAAAGATTTTCCTGTTCATGTGAATGCTTTAACCATAACTCCAATTCATAACAGGCCCTTTAATTATTTCTCCTTTGTTGAAACCACTAGCGATGATGAACTAATGATGTCACAAGGGTATAGTGTAGAACTTAATGATATGAACGGGAAGTCAAAATCCACCCGTGTATTTAACCAATCAGGTGCGCAAGTATCATCAACAGAATACTTTTATAAAAGCACGGCTACAGGTAGCGGCGAGTATACACTAAATAACAACGTAAAAGTTGTTAATAGTAATGGACTTGTTAACGATCAGTTTCTTGGTCGGGATATAGAGATGTTTACTGATTTTAGAGAACAGGAAACCAGTAATCAAGGGCTCAATATAAATTTAGGAATAGATGTTACAACCTGTTTTCTTATTCCAATAATTATGCCACATTTTCCTATTGCGCTAAATGATGATTATAGGTTGTTCCGTTCCGCCTGCACTTTTAAAGTGGTACAATCATATGGATTGTTAGACAAGGTTGTAAAAACGGATAATGGATCCAGCATAACTACACAGAATATAGCTTTTGACGGGCTAACCGGTGAGGCACTAATCACAAAAACGCAGAATGAGTTCAACAAGAATATCTATTCTGTAAATATACCAGCCTATTGGGCCTATAACGGAATGAGTGGAGCTTACCAAAATTTAGGCGTTATCATGAGCGGGTTGACAACCAACAATTCAGGGGAGATTAATCAAGACTATTTTAATTATTTTAGTAAAGGAGATGAAATATTTGAAACTACTACAGGTGAGCACTATTGGGTCATAGAAGAGATTGTAGGTCATAACCTCCCGGCTTACCGTATTGGCAACCCAATTAATAACCTGACTGGTTTCTCGGATAAAAAATACTTAATTGATAGATTAGGTAATATAAAAACCAATTTTAATCCTAAAGGTGATTTATTAGTAAAAGTGATCCGGTCTGGTTATCGTAATATGCTTAAGGACGATATAACCAGTATTGTTTGCCTTAATAACCCAATTGGAGCTGATAATAAGCTGCAGTTAGCGTCGAGCGGTGATTTAACCACTCAGTTAAAAGTTATCAAAGCTTCGGCCACTACCTACGATGAAAACTGGTATGTTGAGGCACCTGACCCGAATCTTCTTAAAGATCCCGATGACTGGGGGATTTCTAAAGCTCAACTATTTACACCTGGCGATTATGATGGGGCCTATTATAATACTAATAATAATAATATTACAGTATATAACAATGATGCAAACAGTGGAGGGCTCGGTACCGGGCTTTTTACCCCGCTTAGTGTTGATCTCTCCAGCCGAATAAACCTTTGCTCTGTTGTAAATAATGCAATTAAATATCCACCATGTATATTAGATGATAATCTCAACATCCATATTCCTACTGTTTTCAACGTATCTGCAGGGGATTATTTCATCGGATTTGGATCTACCGCTGGCATGTCTTTTACCATTGATAATACCACTCTACAGCAACCCACTATAAAAACAGTGCTAAAAACAAAAGCTGACGGCTCCCCTTATCTTAATCGTTATCAATGGATATTAACCGGCCCTGTACATTTAACGGCTGGCCCGCATACATTAGTCATACAGATGAACACTGCTTTCCCAACTGGTAGTGGCAATGTTAACACTGTGCCCCCAAATTTCGGTATGGAGATCTATCAGAACACTTTAAATGATATCAAAAGCGGGTTCCCGCTAAAGGTGGTCTATACCACGCGTAATTTGGTCGATTCTACCGAATTGAAAACATATATTACTGATAATAATGCGTCAACATCTCATTATTATTGGAACGATGGGACGATCTATGCGCCGGGTTTTACTTCGCCTACTGGCGTAAATCCATATATATACGGTTTTATGGGTAACTGGCGCCCATATCAAACCAAGGTTTTTCAAGAAAAACGTATATATAACGCCATGACCTCTGCATCAATGAATGTAAAAAATGCGGGATACCTTAATAATTTCTTCTCAAATTGGTATGCAGGTAGCGGGGGTACTTGGCTAGAAAACTCCTATTCAAGTAACTGGGTAACTGCAAACACAGTAACACAATATGATAAATACGGACAGCAACTGGAAAATAAAGATGCGTTAAGCAGGTTTAGTGCTGCAAAGTTTGATTTTAATGGTGAGCTACCATCCGCAGTCGCGTCAAACGCTATGAATCATCAGATATATGCCAATAGCTTTGAAGATGCGAATTTTGCACCAGGCAGTGCAACAAGCTTTGTTGATCTGGTTAAGAAAAGAGAATTTATCTCCAATGGCCATTTGCCATTTATTAGTACGATTGATAATACCACATCACATACAGGCAATTATAGTGTTTTGATACCACCCGATGGCGGATTAACGCTTTCCACAATAATTAATAATAGGGAACAAAAAACACAACCATATCTCACTTTTGATGCGCTGAATCGCTACACTAAAGACAATTCTATTATAGGCCTATATACAGCTGGTTTTGAACCGAGTCGAGGTAAACAATATGTATTTAATGCGTGGATCAAAGATGGTGACGATACCCATAAAATAGTGGATAAACTATCATTAGACGTCAACTTTACCAGTAATACTACTAACACAACGGCGCCTCCCTCGCAATCAGTTGCCTTAAAATGCAAAGCCATTGTAGAAGGCTGGAAGTTAGTAGAGGGCATTATTGACCTATCATCTGATCAACTCATTGATGGGATGCTGATGGATATTTCATTAACGGTTACAGGTAATGTAAATATTGATGATATACGTATCCATCCATATAATTCGCAGATGAAAACATATGCTTATGATGATAAATCCATGCGTTTGATGGCAGAAATGGATGAGAATTGTTTTGCTACGTTATATGAATATGATAATGAGGGTTTATTGGTTAGGGTAAAAAAGGAAACCGAACGTGGTATTATGACACTTAAAGAATCGAGGTCATCGTATAAAAAAGGTTTATAAAAATCAGTATTAATGCGTAAAAAATTAATTATATTAAGCTTGTTAGGTGGTTTATCAATAACCATTATAGCTTATGCTAAAAATCCAGAGCTGTTTGCTATTTTTAAAAATGAAGGAACATCTAAAGTAACAACAGCACAAACCCGATCCAAAAAAGGAGTTTATGACCCTGCTTTATTATTAAGGTTAGATAAAGTTTTCAAAAATTTTGATACAGGCCGGCCCGCTTATACATTATCAGGATCTGTTGATATGATAAATAAAGCAGATACCAGTGAAAAAATGCGCAATGTTGATTTTTTGATTAGTAAAGCTGGAGATAAATTTTACTATAAAATGGGCAAAACGGAAGTAATTAATGAAAATGGCATTTGTCTGAATATTAATATAGTAACTAAAAAAGTTTTTATCACAGAAAAAAAACAGGTTACTACATTTAAAATGTTGGATGTAGATAAGCTCAGAGAAGTATTACAAACAGAAGAATATCAATTATTAAGTACCAATAGCGGAAAATCCGAAACTATATCACTGATCAATGAAAAGCATTTCAGTTGTAAGGAGTATGCTATAACTTTTGATACCCTAAGTAAAAAGGTGACAGAAATAGCTTATCGTTTAGCATATGCCATGGAGCCCCAAAATAAAAATAAAGAAAAGACAATTGATATAAAAATAACTCAATGTGATAGTACAGCTAATATTGATTTATATAATACTAAAAGTAAAGTTATTGACAAGTCCGGAAAACTTACTGCTAAATATTCCGGATATAAATTGATCCATTTATAATATAATAAAGTATGCTCAGGTTGATCACACGTATCGTTGTTCTAATTTCACTCGTTGTTCCGTTTGTATGGGTTAACAACTGTAAAGCGGGTATTGAAACTACCGAACAGACTAGTACAGGAGATATCAGGTTACTTACATCAACAAACCCGCTAATTGTTAATGATAATAAAATTGATCCCGCCCGTTATCCTTCATTTGACTGGAGTATCGTAACCGATAATTCTATTAAAAATGCAGTATACGTGCGTATAGTTAACCCGGAACTAATCAATTTTAAAACACATTATGAAATTACTTTATCAATACAATATTTTACAGATCAAGCCCTTACAGCTAGTACTAGTATAACCGTTAATAAAATACTCAAGGTAGATTATGACCCTTTGACAGGTAAAAGTTACAAAGCAATAGATACTTATAACTTTACAGGGGCATATGGAATTAGGGTGGTTGTAACTTCAGTTAAAAATGTTGATTTCCCTAACGATACCAGCACTCCTCTTGCTTTACAGGTAAGTGCTTCAGAAACCGTTGACCGTACCTATACTATAGCACCCGATGTTAATGTGAAGATGACGGCAACTAGAATTACAGGTACTACTGCAGGAACTCATCCTGGAAGTGAACAGCTATCGCTTGGCTGGGGCTTTACACCCGGAGCTGAAGAATATGATGTGGAATGGGCTACTATTGACGATAATAGCGAAAATATAGCATTGGTAAAAACGATGTTAACTTCGACACCTCCGACACTTTCGACACCTTCGACAGTAATTGTTAATTTTGACCCTTTGTTTCGTAATAATGCAACCCGGATAACTACTGAAGAGCAGACTTATAACATTTCATTAATGTATAATAGTACCTATATTTTGGTACGGATGCGATACGTACACTACACAACTGAAGGTATAAGGATAGTAGGCGATTGGAATTATACTAATCAAATCAATAACGGCCCTACCTATCAGTACAATGTTTGGACGCTGAACTGGCATGAGCCAAGCCTGAACTGGCAATATTCTGCCGCCTTTGCCGAAGAAGGTAAAAAGAAAGAAGTAGTAAGCTATTTTGATGGGACCCTACGCAACAGACAAACGGTAACGATCAACAACTCTGACCAAGTGGCTATCGCTCAGGAAAATATTTATGATGAGTTTGGCAGATCAACAGCCAGCATTTTACCTGCTCCATTTTACGAAAGTACTTCAGTTGCAAGCAGTCTGCATTTTATTCCTAATTTTAATAAAGATGCTTTAGGGAATGCTTACAGCATAAAAAATATTTTTTCATCCGCCACATCACAAGAATGTGAAAAGAAACCGGATGGAATGGATGTTTCGTCCGGAGCGTCAAAATATTATTCGTCAAGTAATGAACTGCTTTCGTTACCCAGTAATCATCGGTTATATAAAAAGTACAATTTCTCTATCCCCAACGCTAACGCTTATCCTTTTTCCGTTCAGCAATATACTAATGACAATACAGGGCGCGTCAAAATCCAGGGTGGTGTAGGTGATAATTTTCAGGCTGATGCAAGTGGAAAAAGTAATACCACAAAATATTATTATGGCAAACCCGAACAATGGGAACTTGACCAGTTGTTTGGTAACGATGCCGGTTATGCCGACCACTACCTAAAAAACATGGTTATTGACCCTAATGGGCAGGGTAGCATCAGTTATATTAATGCGAGTGGCAAAACCGTTGCAACAGCTTTAACAGCACTTAACCCAGCATCATTAGATCCGTTATCAAGCTTGGGATCCAATATAAATTTCGCAGATGTTCAAATTTTAAAACCTGAGCAATTTAAATTTACGAGCTCTGATCTTAAAATTACAGGTACCACAACCTATGTTTCATCATCGCCTCAGAATGATGTTACATTTTCGTACAATATCCCGCAGATTATAGATCACTTTCCCGAAATTGGGACTAATGTTTGCAGCAGTTGCTATTATACCTTAGCAGTAAATATCGTTAACGATTGCGGAGATCCAGTGGAAACTGACTTTAAGACCGATATTATTGGAATGGCCTCGTCGGGCACCACCTGTATTGCGAGTGCTACGCAAACTAAATCAATAATAGCAAAATTTAATAAGCATGTTGGTACATACTACATAACCTTCCAACTCTCGTTTGATAAAAAAGTAATTGATATACTAACTGATAGATACATTAATCAGCAAATAAATAATACAGTATTGCAAACGCAGTATGATTATATTAAAACTAATTTTATAAAGGATATTGACTTCTCTGGCAGTTATAAGGATTGTAGAACTTGTTTAATGCTGCTCGGAACGCATGCGGATTTTAAAGCCGTGGTAACTAAAAAATTTACCGATGCAGGCGTTACTATTAATCAGGCAGATTTTAACCAATGGATAGACGGCGGTAATGGCGTTACTGGAATCTACGATGTATTAAAAAGTAATTGCACCGCATTGATATCCACCTGTGATTTTCATACTTGTGATAGGTATAAAACAATGATGGAACAGGATGTATCGCCCGGTGGGCAATACGCCCTGTTTTATTCGGACGGTAGCCCTATAGAACCAGAGATTAACGTGTTGAAGAATAATTTCGACAAGGTATTTGGGTCGAAAAATGCCCCGGCAACCATTCCAAAAGAAGACCAATTCACCAAGTCTGATGGTACCATAATGTCACCATATGATGATGGATTTGATGTACCAACGATGGTAAAGTACTGGAAACCCTCGTGGGCCCAAAAATTTTTATCCTATCATCCTGAATCTTGTAAGTATGAATTTTGTCAAAAAATGGAAACCTATGAGAACTGGGATGAAAAAGTTAAACAACTATATACAAAAGCAACTGACATATCAAACATAACCAACAGCAGTACAAATCAAAGTTTAGCTTACGATTATACATCAGGCGATTGGTTATTAGCCGGGGATCCTTTTTTTAATACGCCAACAACCGCAGACTTCCCAACCGGATATGATTATAAGCAAAAAATGAGTGATGATCTAAAAAAATACTCCTCAAATGTGCTGTATGTTAGCTCGGCTAATTTTAACGACCCGCCTAATACTACTGTTAAAGTTTTAGGATTAACCCAGTATATTGATTATTCCATATACAGGGTGGGCGACCTGGGGACAACCCAAACCAGCGATAAGTGGAATGCTGATGCGCTATTAGCTGCTGATGCATGTAGGGTAAAAGATAAAGAATGGTCGCTTTATAAAGAGTTTTATTTCCAGCTAAAGCAAAAATATTATGATAAATTAAGGCGCACAGCAACATGCAGTAGTTTAAGCTGCGATATTGGCCAACTCATAGAAGCTCCTTTATCAGGGAGTTGCCCGGATGCGCAAAATTTTACAATTGTAGCTAATGGCCCATCTACAGCAGGCATGCAGCATGTTCTGTTAACCTATACAGGGTCAAAATTTGATGTACCTGTTGAAGTTAAACTTTATTATCCTTCAAGTGTTACCGACCTGACATCAACAAAATATAATGCATCATTAATAACCAAGATATATTTACAAAACTCCGCTACAGCCCCCTATGGCTTTGATATACCAGCCGCTTTACCACCATCAACGGTGCATGTAGCTAATGTTAGTTGTGTTACACCACTTGATAAATTTGCAGATCAGATTAGCATAACCGAAGAGGTAACAAGTAATACAGTAACTGGTATGCTCTTTGACTATGTTTCAACGGGGGGATTTGGACATAAATATGTGTATTTTCATATGCCTTATCAAAAGAAAAAAGCAACAATTACCTTACAGGATTATTTGGGAAATACCATAACGGCCTCTCATACTGTAACTGTTAATTTAAAATACCGCACGCATTACGAGTACGGTCTTATAGATGCTAAGTGGGATATTATAAACGTACACGATGTGCAATTGGCGGATTTAAATCCAGGGAATGTAGGTTATTCAGCAAGTTATGCGCCTAGTTTTTCTACAATGCAGATTCAGATTCAGCCGGGAGAATCAAGTGGATCGATTGAATATTACTCATTAACTTATGTTGATGCTGGTGGAATAAATGGATTTTATCCCGAAAAAGCCGTCGATATCTCATGCATCGAAAATTTTTCCGGGGCTGGTAGTATTATTCCTTGGCTCACAACATGCCCTGAACCTGCGTCTATTACCCCTGCCTGTCTGGCTTACCAAAATAAAGAATCCCGTTTTCCACAGGTGGGCTTTTCAAATAGCAGCATTGGCAAAGGAAAAAACGATCAAGTTCAGGCCAATAATCACGACGACCTAACCGCGCAGGTTACAAACTCGTGTACCAGTAACGCTGAAATCTGGATGCAAAAACTTGCGCCCGGTTTAGCAGGTACGAGCGTTGATAAGGCCGCGTTGAAAGCCCGCTTAATAGCACTTTGCGAGGCTGGTGGAGATTTTACACATCCTTTTGGTGTAAGTGCCCTGCCTGCAACTGCAATTACCGACCCTAAATTAATACATATACCTGCTGCTACCGCAGTTGGCGACAAAAACTTTGGCGACGTTATACAGGCTTTTGTACCGGGTAAATTCACCGATGTGTTAAACCCATGGCTAATTAACTCCCCTTATCCTTATGATACGCCACCTAATAGTACAGGCACATTTATCAATGTAGGGAATAGCACAGTATGTACGCAACTCAATAATTTATACACTGCTTATAACGCTACGCTTAATGGCGTTACACCCACAGACCAAGACTTTTATAATTATCTGGTAAAGATATATGGTGCCGCGATGGTTGTTTCATTGGATGATCTTACCACCTTACGGAGTGGATGCGCATGTACCGGATACTTTTTAAATCATGAGGTTCAGGTAGCACCATTTTTGGATTTGAAGGCTCAGGTAACACTGGCAGATTATACGGCTGCTAAAACAGATATGAATGCCCAATTCCTGACTAATATAACAACCTCGCCAAATTACCCCACTATATTAACTAATTACATTAATCAGCGTTATGGGTTCTTTTATAGTTATAAAGATTACATGGCATTTGAGGCCAAAAATTCTGCGGTGTTATACAACATTCCATCATATACCAATATTACCCCCGATCCTTATGCTTCTGTAAAAAGTTTATTAGAAATTGTATTGGGGAATGGTGTAAGCGCTTACAATAAATATATAAACGATGCCCGGGATGCCTTTAGGGCGCATTATATAACTATCTGTTCGCAAGCGCAGGCATCTGTTAATTTGAAAACCACTACTCAAAACTATCATTACACTTTATATTATTACGATCAGGCTGATAACCTCATACGCACCGTACCGCCCGATGGTGTAAACATTCTTACTAATGACAAATTGCAGCAAGTAGAAACATTTCGTGCCCTATCTGCTTCGTCTGCCGGTGCAATTTACAACGGGCCAACTATAAATTCAGATCCTGCAATAGCTTTTTCCAAGTTGTCAGATCTGCTTAATTCGCCTCTGGGCGGAGCTATTGAAATGTGGTTCAATCCAAATAGCCCGGCTAATATTAACATGGTGCAGAAAACACCCGACGGAAAGTTTATATTTCAGCTGACAACAAGCAATAATGTATTAAGGGTTGACATTTATAATACTACTGATAATGGGGTAACGTATACCGATGCTAATTACGGTGCCATTGATATGAGCGCTCTCCAGCCACTGCAGCCATGGATCCATTTGGTAATACAAAGTGCAAATTTCACTTCGTTATCAGCAGGAGCGTTAAAATTAAATGTCAACGGTGCCGATCTGCCAATAATATCTGGTTTGGCAAGTGTGTCAGCGGGCACGGTAACTAATATAACATCGCTAAAACATATGCGGTTATATAACAGGTACATGGCACCCTTGGAAATATTATTAAATTCTGCCAATACAACCTTTAATCCAATTAATACTGATGCCAACTGGTACAGGTTTAACGTACCGGCAGCAGGGAGCGAAGGTACTTTAGGAGATAACAGTACCTTAGAAACCGCCGTTACAGGTATATATCCCAATCATAACCTTGTAACCACTTATCAATACAATAGTACCAACCAGGTTGTACAGCAAAATACGCCCGATGCCGGAACGAGCACCTTTTGGTACGATATGCTGAGCAGGTTAACAGCATCGCAAAATGCAAAACAGGCTAGTGCAACACTGGCTACCGATCGTGATTATAGCTATACAGTTTACGACGAAGCATTGGGCCGTATTACCGAAGTTGGACAGAAAAGCAAACTAACCTCACCCTTATCAACAACCAATTTTTATTTAACCAAAACTGACCGGGATAAATTTCTGGCAGATGGTACCAACAAGCAGATTACGCAAACCTTTTATGATGGCAGGGCTGAATTATCACCCAATCATCCCACCGGTTTGGCCGCTTTACCAGAGCAGGAAAACCTGCGTAAAAGGGTATCGGCATCCACCTATCGCGAACTTAGTACCGACCCTGTGCAGCAGGCCACTTACTATAATTACGATCTGGATGGTAATGTTAAAACCCTTTGGCAGCAAATTGGTGGTCTTACTGATCCGACAGATGTCAGTACGCTTAAACGCGTTGATTATGAGTACGACCTTGTTAGTGGCAAGGTAAACTTTGTACGTTACCAGGATAATAAGCCAGATAATTTTTATTATAAATATGACTACGATGCGGAAAACCGCCTCACAGAAGCCTGGAGTGGCACCCAGGCCGCTATTGACCCCTTTGGCGGGAGCACGCTAATACCTGGCAACGCCCGGCTAGACGCCCATTATGAATATTACCGGCATGGCCCCCTGGCGCGTATTGAACTTGGGGATATATATGGCAAGGTGCAGGGTATTGATTATGCATATACACTGCAAGGATGGCTTAAAGGGGTAAACAGTACCACTTTATCGGCAACAGATGATATTGGGAACGACGGCCTCAGTACAGCCAAAAACTCGCCTATACCTGTTGATGCTTTTGGTTACGCCCTGTATTATTATGGCGATAAGGACTATACCCCAATTGGCGGTACCAATGCCTTTGTAAATGTAGGTGCCGCGGCAGGCTTTAAACCCTTGTATAACGGAAATATAGCGGCAAGCAGTGTAAATATACCTATAGTGGGCAAGCCAATGCTCTACGTTTATGGATATGACCAGCTTAACCGCCTTACCCGGCAGGATGCTTTTAACTGGGTGCTGAATAGCAATGTTTGGACCCCCGTAACAATTAAAAATGATTACCAGGAAAAAATTAGCTATAGTGCCAACGGAAACATATTGGATTACACCCGCAATGGCAATACAATAACTACCCCGGCTAGCACAGGCGTCGCAGCTAAGGATGATAATACGATGGATCAACTCCATTACGCCTATAATAAAGATAGCCAGGGCAACCTTTTAAATAATCGCCTCAGGTATATTAATGACGATGTAACCCAAAGCCATTATAACGGAACCGACCTGCAAGGGCATAATGGAACCGATAGCCAGGCAGCTACAGCTGATAATTATCAATATGATGCCATAGGTAATTTAATACACGACGATAAAGAAGGAATTAACAATGTTGATTGGACAGTATATGGCAAAATTAGAAGCATTAGTAAAACTAGCGGCAATATTACCTATACCTACGATGCCGCCGGCCACCGCGTAAGTAAAACCGTTGGGCCAGCAGCAACCGCAACAACAACCTATTATGTGAGAGATGCCCAAGGCAATACCCTGGGCGTGTATGACCAAGCCGCAGGCGGAAAACTATTTTGGCGCGAACAGCACTTATATGGCAGCAGCCGTTTAGGGATATGGGCAGCTAACATGGATGTAAGCAAAGGCACCACAGCCAGTTCCGAAGAAGAATGGAAATCTCTCGGGCATAAATATTACGAGCTTAACAACCACCTGGGGAACGTACTGGCAACCATTACCGACCGTGTAGTGCCGCATTATAGCAATAATACGTTTGATTATAATACTGCCGATGTTGCCAGCGCGCAGGATTATTACCCCTTTGGCATGTTGATGCCGGGCAGAATATACAGGAACACAGCCGATAATGGTGCCGCGGCAGCTTATTACCCCTGTGTTTTATGTGATGATTTTAGCTCGGGCACCGCCGGATGGAATGTAGGCCCCGGGGGAGGGGCTACCGTAAGCTATGCTAACGGAAGCCTGGCTATTACCACAACAAAGCCATGGTCTGGAGTAATTAAATCATTTAGCACGGAAATAGGGCAAACCTATACAGTAAAGTATTCGATCAGGTTCGGTAGTTACGAAAATGTGGAAATGGCTGTGCAGGATGACCAGGGACGAACACTAGTATTTGGCAACGGCTGCCCGTATAGTTATAAAGGTGATGTGATGCCGGAGGTATTTACATTTACTGCCGCATCAAAAATTACTTACTTTGTAATTGCGAATACATATAGTAACATCTCCGATACTTTTTTTGTTGATAATTTAACAATACAAAGTACAACCCTCACCACCCCCGATATTACCAACAGGTTAGCAGCCGGCTACCGATATGGGTTTAATGGCAAGGAGAATGATAATGAAGTAAAACAGGATGCTAATGGCAATAACATTATTGGCAGCCAGCAGGATTATGGGATGCGGATCTATGATCCGAGGTTAGGGAAGTTTTTGAGTGTGGATCCTTTGACGGATAAATATCCTGAATTAACACCTTATCAATTTGCAAGTAATCGTCCTATTGATGGTGTCGATTTGGATGGATTGGAGTGGTCGAAACCTAACGAATCTCGCTGGCCATCTGTTAACTGGACTGGTGACGGCACACCTGTTGATCAAACTCTTTTTGTACCTCAAAATAATAGGAAGTGGGAAAGTGATGTACGAAAAAGTGACCCTAGACACGCAGATGCCAGAATTGCACGAATGAACAAGATTGGTGTTGTTGGTGGGGGCTCATTTCTAGCTATACCATTTATCCTAGTTTATGGAGGACCATGGGTTGCCGCCAGCGGTGAAAGTTTACCGCAAATGATAAATGCGTTTCTTGGTGATGAGACGGCGGCATGGTCAACTAATTATGCAACTAATACTACTCTTACCGTTGCGGGTGGATATGCCGCTACTAAACTTGCAACTTCTATTACAACGGAAGAGATAACATCAATAGAATCTGTCGAATTAAATGCCGGGAATATTGAGGCCTCAAGGGTAAACAAAGTATCTAACGATGGCTCACAAACGCTTGCGAACTTTAAAGAAGATCTTCCTAACGTTTTTAACGGAATTGACAACATGCACTTACAAGGCGCGATAAAGGACATGAGGGGCCAACCAATTGTAGCCGCAAATGGTCGGGTATGGAATCATTTAGAAGACATCCTTGGGCATTTAAGGGGATTAAATGGTAAAATCAAAACTTTGAATAAATTAATAAATAGCAATTCTTTTTCTGGCACAACATTAGAGCAAGCAACTAAATTGCGCTCAAATTTGCAAAAGACTTATGATTCGTATGTACAAGCTCTTACACGCGAGGCGAACCAAACTGGAAATGCAAACCAAATTAAAGTTAAAAAGAAATAATGAAATCAAAAGAAATAATCCTAAAAGAACTCAATGATATAAAGAATCATGATACTAAACTATATTCATATTTATACAATCTCGTTTATCAAGATTGGTGTGGTGATAGTAAATTTTTAGAAAAGATATACAATTCATTTCTCGATGATAACAGAAGTGAAATCAGAAGGATTTCTATTTACGCTTTATTATTCGGTTTAAAAATTCAAAACGATAAATACAAAGAATTTGCAATAAAATATAGTCAGGGAATCAATGCCAGTTCTGCTCTTCGCCAAATGTGTATATCGGGATTGGCAGAAGCCTATGGTGAATCAAAAGATGTGCAGATATTGTCATGTTTTTATGAGATATATAGAAACTCGGAGGAAGATGAAGATATCAGAGGGGCTTGTTTTACTGGTTTAATGAGAATAATTGGAATGACTTCCATGGAAATTCTTAGAATGAATAATGACAATTTAATTTTTTCATCAGACGATATAAATAAGGGATTATTTAGCGACCCAATAGCTGAAATTGAAAAGCTTATTAATTAACGCAGAACAGGCCCCATCCTGGCCTTTAGATTAGCATTACCTTTAGATTAGCATTACACAAATAACAGGTTATTATTGTTGTTGAAGTTTTCTTTTTGCTTCTTTTTCTTTTGTTAATAACTGCGATTTTTGTGGAAAGGTTAACCATCCTGGCGCAAGTATGTCGGGCGGGCAAGCGGGATAGCTACTTGTGCCTTATCTGGATGTTACAATTTGAGTTTATTGTTTATCTTTAAGCGTGAGTTCGAAATACAAGATCAGGAA
>JANXTT010000011.1 GCA_025352225.1 Mucilaginibacter sp.
GCTGTTTTTAAACCTTTATATTGATCGGCAATGGCTGGTTTAAAATTAGCAAAGTATGGTTCTAGTAAGATCAATGCCGGGCATTTAATATTGCTGATACTTTGTCTAATATCAGTATTTGTAAAATCGCAAAACATACCCGCAAACGTTTTACGATCAGAGCTTACCGACCATTTCACTACCTGTTTTAGCTTTGAGGTATCCGCCAATAACCTCGGCATGGTACTTAACTGCTGTTGATAAAACTGATCATCCTTAATCCCTATAAATTGAGTAATAGTAGAACTACAATCAATATTTTCTATAGATTTAAAAGCTGGGTCTACCATAGCAGCCAAACATGGTAATGCATCTACCACCACAATTTTCTCCAATAGTTCCGGATAATCTGACGCTAATGCTAAAGCTAGCCCTCCACCCATACTATGTCCAATTATAATGGGCTTGTTAATTTTGCTTGTAATAATATAATTGGCGATAGCTTTTTCCCAACCCTTAAATGTTTGATCGGGTTGTGCAGCTACTCCTGCAAAGCCAGCCATAGTTAAAGTATAACACCTATATTTGCTTTCGAACAATGTTTGAGTTTCTTTCCATACATCGCCAGAGCAAGCAAAACCCGGAATAAATATAATAGCCTGTTTGCCCCTGCCCGAAACAGCGACCTGAAACGGCTGATCTTTAGTTTGCCCAAAAACATTTATACAACCTGTACTAAATAAAATAGCCAATATTAAATTTTTTCCCTTTTTCATTCTTTTTTTTATAGTGATTTGGACTTTAGATACCATGATTTTTAAAATGCTACACCTTGGTATCATATTTTTTTATTGCTTTGTAAAACCAGTTGATACATACACGGCAAAACTATCTGTTACGAATTGTTACTAACCGATAATTAATGTTAATTTTAGCCCGCTAAATCAAATTTACTACAATGGCTTACAACTTATTAAAAGGTAAAAAAGGAATCATCTTTGGTGCTTTGGACGAAAACTCTATTGCATGGAAAACTGCTCAACATTGCAAGGCCGAAGGTGCTGACCTAATATTAACTAACGCCCCTATTGCATTACGTATGGGCACTATCAATAAACTGGCCGAAGAAGTTGGCGCACCGGTAATACCTGCCGATGTTACCAGCAATGAGGATATTGAAAACCTGTTTATCAAATCAAAAGAACATTTTGGTGGTGGTGTCGATTTTATTCTGCACTCCATAGGCATGAGCCTTAACGTCCGCAAAAACGTACCTTATACCGAAAACAACTACGATTTTACGCATAAAGGGTTAGATATTTCGGCAATATCGTTGCACCGCGTTTTACAATATGCCATGAAGCATGATGCTATTAACGAGTGGGGATCTGTAGTTGCCTTATCATACATCGCGGCACAACGTATTTTCCCTGATTATAACGATATGGCCGATGCTAAAGCGATGCTGGAGAGTATAGCCCGTAATTTTGGATACCAGTACGGCATGAAAAAACATGTACGTGTCAATACCGTTTCACAATCGCCAACGCGTACTACAGCTGGCGCAGGAATTAAAGGCTTTAATGGATTTGTAACCTATGCTGAAAAAATGAGTCCCCTTGGTAACGCTACCGCGGATGAATGTGCCAACTACTGTGTAACGTTGTTTTCTGATCTAACCAAAATGGTAACGATGCAAAACCTGTTTCACGATGGTGGATTTTCTTCTACAGGAGTTAGTCAGGCTGTTATTGACCACATGGAGGATTAACAATCCGTACCACATTTTAAAAAAGGAAACCCCAGCTATTGGCAGTGGTTTCCTTTTTGCGTTTAACCCTCTTAGTAAGAAGGGATCAAAACTATTTTAACACCCAAGTTTCCGGGTGGTGTGATCAACGTTTTACCGTCAGACGATTGAATATCAATTTCAATTTTGCCTACACTATGCGTAAAACTATAAGCTATACCGCCATAAACTTCGGGTACCTGCTCATAAGTGGCATTATCAAATGTGATGTAAGTTAGTACACCATCATAAGTAAATGATGTCTTATTAATTTCGGGAGTGTTTATAATGGCATAATAAGTTTTTCCTCCATCATTGGTTTGCCAATTATTGGCGGATATGGAGGTAAGTATGGTTTGGTTTGGAATTACAGGTGCAACACTCTGGGTTTTTGTACATGATGCAGCGGAAAATATAATAGGGAGAATCAAAATAAATAGATAGCGTTTCATGGCCTTGTTGTTAATATAGTATAAATAAGATAAACTGCTTAATTGTTTCAAACATTACTATTTTGACTATAATATTTTACCAAGGCTTAATCAACGTAAAAATAAAAAATGCCCTGCTGGTAGCAAGGCATTTAACTATCCTGGAATCTCACTTCACCTCATCGCTATCTCTTATTCCTGATGTTTATTCTTATTTATCTTTCTTTTCTTCTTCGGTTTTTTTCTCTCCGCCGTCGGTTTTTTTCTCTCCGGCATGTTTACCAATTACTTTAATCTCATTGCTTTCCTTGTCAAAATCAACCTCCATTACGTCGCCTTCCACAAGTTCGCCCTTTAATATCTCTTCAGCTATAGGATCTTCCAGATATTTCTGAATAGCACGTTTTAGCGGGCGGGCACCAAACTGCGAATCGTAACCCTTTTCGGCAATAAGCTCCTTAGCGTTCTCGGTTAACTCAATAGCGTATCCCAAAGCATGCACCCTGCCAAACAATGCGGCTAATTCTATGTCAATAATCTTGAATATTTCTTCTTTACCTAAGGAGTTAAATACTATTACATCATCAATACGATTTAAAAACTCGGGAGCAAACGCGCGTTTCAATGCCGTCTCAATAACGCCTCTCGAATGTGAATCGGCCTGATTTACTTTGGCATTGGTGCTAAAACCTACCCCCTGTCCAAAATCTTTCAACTGGCGGGCACCAATATTTGATGTCATGATGATAATCGTATTCCTAAAATCAACCTTACGGCCTAAAGAATCCGTTAACTGGCCTTCGTCTAATACCTGTAGTAAAATATTGAAAACATCTGGATGCGCTTTTTCTATCTCATCTAATAATACAACAGAATATGGTTTTCTACGCACTTTTTCAGTTAGCTGTCCGCCTTCTTCATAGCCCACATATCCCGGAGGGGCACCTACCAAACGCGATACGGCAAACTTTTCCATGTACTCGCTCATGTCAATCTGGATCAAAGCATCCTCAGTATCAAACATAAAACGTGCAAGTTCTTTGGCTAATTCTGTTTTACCCACACCTGTAGGGCCTAAAAATATAAAAGAACCGATAGGTTTTTTTGGATCCTTTAAACCGGCGCGGGTACGCTGTATAGCTTTAGTTAATTTTTTTATCGCCTCATCCTGACCAATAATTTTATCAGCAACCTTTTCTGCCATATTCAGCAGTTTCTGACTATCGGCTTGCCCTACACGTTGCACAGGTATACCGGTCATCATTGATACTACTTCGGCTACATTATCTTCGGTAACTGTATAGCGTTTTGATTTGGTTTCTGTTTCCCATATAGCCTTCGCTTGTTCTAACTCTTCAAGCAAATGTTTTTCGGTATCGCGTAGTTTTGCAGCTTCTTCATATTTCTGGCTGCGTACAACTTTATTTTTTTCGAGCTTTATTTGCTCTATTTTTTGCTCAACATCCAATATGTTTTGAGGTACATGGATATTAGTTAAGTGCACACGTGATCCGGATTCGTCCAAAGCATCAATAGCCTTATCAGGTAAAAACCTGTCGGTAATATACCTGGCGGTTAAGCTAACGCAGGCATTAATGGCTTCCGGAGTATAGGTAACACCGTGGTGTTCTTCATATTTCTCCTTAATGCGGTTTAATATTTCAATCGTTTCATCAGGTGTGGCTGGCTCAACCATAACCTTTTGGAAACGACGATCCAAAGCACCATCTTTTTCAATATACTGCCTGTATTCATCAAGTGTTGTGGCACCAATACATTGAATCTCTCCACGGGCCAAAGCTGGTTTAAACATATTTGACGCATCTAAAGAACCCGACGCACCGCCAGCACCAACTATGGTATGTATTTCGTCAATAAACAAAATCACATCTGGTGATTTTTCAAGCTCATTCATTACAGCTTTCATTCTTTCTTCAAACTGGCCACGGTATTTTGTACCGGCAACCAATGAAGCCAAATCAAGTGTAACAACGCGTTTATTAAATAACACTCTTGATACTTTACGCTGTACAATACGTAAAGCTAAACCTTCGGCAATGGCAGATTTACCAACACCCGGCTCACCTATTAATATAGGGTTATTCTTTTTACGGCGTGATAGTATTTGCGAAACCCGTTCAATTTCTTTTTCACGTCCAACAATAGGGTCTAATTTGCCTTCCTCGGCAGCTTTAGTCAAATCGCGGCCAAAATTATCGAGCACCGGGGTTTTAGATTTAATATCGGATACTTTTTTAGGCTGACTAAATGATTCTTCATCACGGAAATCATCATCACCTCCTGTTGATGAACCCGGCATTTCGTCGGTTACATCATTTTTATGCGATTCTACTTCGCCTTTAAATATCTCGTAGTTCACATTAAACTGCATTAAAATTTGCGACGCGATATTATCTTCATCACGTAAAATTGACAAAAGCAGGTGCTCTGTACCAATTACATCACTCTTAAATATCTTCGCTTCCAGATAGGTTATTTTTAATACCTTTTCTGCCTGTTTAGTTAAAGGGATGCTACCAATATTAACATTAGTTCCTGATGTTCCTTTAACTGCATCTTCAATAGCACGGCGCAGGCGCGTAGTATCAACATTTAAACTTTTTAAAAGTTTAATAGCAACACCATCACCATCGCGGATAAGCCCCAACAGCAAATGCTCTGTCCCGATATAGTCATGCCCGAGGCGTAACGCCTCCTCTCTGCTATAAGAAATAACATCTTTTACGCGGGGGGAAAATTTAGCTTCCATAATATACCTTATAAATATTTGAACGTCCTAATCTATAAAATAGTTTCTATTATCAGAACGTGATTTAACTAACTTATCAACAATATTGCCAAGCTTAATTTATCATTAAAAACAGACATAATAATGATATAAC
>JANXTT010000073.1 GCA_025352225.1 Mucilaginibacter sp.
CAGCCTCCAAAAGCTGCACTAGAGCTCCAGTTGGCTTCTACGGCCGGGGTAGTAGTAGTGGTGTTAACATTTGACTCTTTTTTGCACGCTGCAAATAAAAGTAAGGAGATTGCTCCCATCATCAATTTACTTTTCATTAAAATATGTGTTTATAAAAGGTTACTGCCTTATGGCATTAATTGTAAAATTACTGATACATAAAAGATGGTTTGTAAAAAAACAGGGTCACATTTGTTAAATGCATGGTATATGTTGTTATATGGCCTTCTGGGCCATATTTTGATCGGTTTTTTTTACCAATCGTATATAAAAAAATCAAACTTGATGTAAAAAGTGCTTTTTGGTGATTTATTAACCCCCGATATAACAAAGAAACACCCAGGCAGTCAACCCCCAATTATTGGAGTTACGATAGTTAAAGCGCGAAATAAAAAATTAAATGGAAATTGTTATCCCTTCAAGAGCCCACCGGAGGGCATACCCTTGCTACATACATGGTATCCGCCTTATGCTCGTAACCCTTTAAAACCAGCTGTTTTTCTAACTTAAAGCCAAACTCCTTAACCAAAAAATCAACCATATCTTCGTTTTCGGCTTTAAATGCCGAGCAGGTAATATAAATCAGCGGTTTACCGGGTTTAAGGTATTTGATTACGTTTTTAACTATGCTTTGCTGCAAATTTTTAAATGCTGTGATCTTAAAATCCTCAAACTGCGCAATCATTTCGGGCGTACGGCTCCAGGTACCCGAGCCACTGCATGGGGTATCTAAAATTATACCGTCAAACTCATAATTATGTAATTCGGGATCAACATTCCGGGTAAGGTCAAGTACCTTTTTTTGAAACTTGCGCAACCCTGCTTGATTAAGGCGCTCATCCAGGTTAGCTAAAATTGATTCGCGGATATCCGACACAACTAATTTTAAGTCGGGCTGCAATTCAAGTAAAAGCAACGTTTTACCGCCCGACGCCGCACAGGCATCCCACCAATGTTCCCATTTATTAGGTTTAAACAATTCGGCCGTTTGTTGTGATGAATGATCTTGCACTTCAAACCAATGCTGATTTGCAAATATGGTATCTAACCGTGTACCATTAGGCAAGGTAAAACATTGGTTGCCTTCTTCCTTAAAACTAATATCCGCTTTTATCAGAGTCGACCTAACCTGCGATTCAAAACCTTTTAACACACGTATATACAAATCCGGCTGAACAAAAAATGATTTTAAGAACTTCTCTTTATCAATTGATGGAGAAAGCTCTGCTGTCCATGGAAAAACATCATCCAGTTTAAAATCTGGATACGCAGTTTTAACCATCGCCAGTTTTTCATCCAGACCAAACCCAATGCAGGCCGCCCATTCGGGTTTAAAATGGGTCAAAAAAGAATTTACCTGCGTGTTACATAAAAACTCAGCTACAAATAAACGCTCTTCGGTTGCAGTATTTATAAGGGCCTGCCCTAAACGGAAATAATTATACAACAATCTACTGGCAATGCGCCTGTCTGTTGAGCCCATTTGTTTGTTCTGCCGGTAAAACCCAGGCAAAAACTTACTCAAAGGCGTATCAACGGGGTATTCCCCAATTATACGCTGAAAAGTTTTTAGCTGGTTAAGGGCTTTCATTCAATATGTTTTAGCTCAAAATTTTGATATTTATAAACGCTCACATGGGTATTGATCCAACCCGAGCCGTTAATTTTTATAAAGTTAAATTGATTATGCATGCCGTCATAACTAAATTTATTTAATCGTTTAAACGGGTCGGTATCATTGCTCAACAATGTACCAAAATAATAGCCTTCATCAAAACCTTTAATTGCATATTCGCCGGGTTCAGTATGATAGGCGTGCCGATAGGCCTTAATAAACTTATTAGTGGATGCAGCTTTATAATTGATTTTATCTGTGGCTGTAATATGTGTTTTAAGCTTTTGCAGCAAATCCGTATGCAAAAAACTTGCTTTGGCCCAACTAGGGTGCCCAAATAAGGTTACGGGGTAAATATCGCTTAACTTACCCAACGCGGTTAGCGTAATGGTTAAAAAAGGCTGATCGGTAGATGGAACAACAAATATATTCTCTTCGTTTTGTGATAGCTCAGGTATTAAAGCATCAAGGTTACCCCGCACTACAGTAAAGTAAATTACCTTGATCTGCTTTTTACCCAGGCTATCAATTGCTTTACGGAAAGGGGTTAAATACTTATTTTCGTCGCTATAGCCCGATTTTAAAACAATTACCTTAACGGGATCTATGCGTTCCTTAATGTACCTGGCAACCCGCCATGCGTGATACTCCAGCGGTGGCGCGGCTGTAATTAGATTATTATACTTATACTGCCCCGCGGCAGACGGCGACAGCGGAGATACAACCGGTTTGTTTATGCCGGATATAGAACTGATAAACGCTTTAATTGTTTCCGGAAAAACGGGCCCTACAATTAAATCGCTGTTGCGGATTTTGGTGTTATTAGCCAGGCCATGCCCTTGCGAAGCTTCACCTTTTGAATCATAAACCAGTAATTTAAAGTTATTACCTTTTACGGCTAATGAATCGAGCGCGAGTTTAAAGCCCTGGTAGTATTCAACGGCCAAATCGGCCTTAGCCAAACCACTGCGGGTGGCGTTCAAAGTAAGGTCAAGCTTATCAAGTTCAAATGGCAGTATAAGCGATATGGTTGCAACTTTAGGCGCGGTTACTTTGGGTACTACCTTTGTCTCGGGCACTTTTTCTACCTCGGTAGGTTTTTTCTCCACTGGTTTTACTACGGGCCTTATTTTAGGCGAACATGCACCCCAAATAAGGCCCGATAATAAATATATGAGCCATTTATTCCCACTCGATGGTAGCCGGTGGCTTCGAACTGATGTCATAAACTACGCGGTTAATACCTTTAACATTGTTAATTATTTCGTTTGATATTTTTGCCAGCACATCATAAGGTAAATGGCACCAGTCGGCCGTCATTCCGTCTAACGATTCAACAGCGCGCAAGCATACCACGTTTTCGTATGTTCGTTCATCGCCCATTACCCCTACCGATTGTACAGGTAAAAATATGGTGCCTGCCTGCCAAACTTTATCGTATAAACCTGCCGACTTTAAATTATTGATATAGATGGCATCTGCTTCCTGCAAAATCTGTACCTTTTCTGGCGTTACCTCGCCTAAAATTCGAATTGCCAGCCCCGGGCCCGGAAAAGGATGCCGTCCGAGTATATTTTCATCTATTTTAAGGCTACGGCCCACTTTACGAACTTCGTCTTTAAATAAAGTATTTAAAGGCTCAACTACTTTTAATTTCATAAAATCGGGCAAACCGCCTACATTATGGTGCGATTTTATAGTTGCCGACGGCCCCTTTACCGAAACAGATTCGATAATGTCGGGATATATTGTGCCTTGGCCCAACCATTTTACATCGGTAATGCGATGCGCCTCGTCATCAAATACCTCAATAAATACACGGCCAATGGCTTTGCGTTTCTTTTCGGGATCTGACAGCCCCTTTAAAGCGTCATAAAAACGCTGTTTGGCATCAACACCTTTTACATTGAGGCCCATATGTTTGTAGGAGTCTAAAACAGATTCATACTCGTCTTTCCGCAATAAACCATTATCAACAAATATGCAATGGAGGTTTTTACCCACCGCGTGGTGCAGCAAAACCGCCGCCACCGATGAATCAACACCGCCCGAAAGACCCAGCACTACTTTATCATCACCCAGTTTTTCTTTGAGGGCGGTTATGGTGGTTTCTACAAATGAATCGGGTGTCCATGCCTGGTTGCAACCGCAAATATCCACCAAAAAGTTTTGAAGCAATTGCTTGCCGTCAATACTATGGGTAACCTCCGGGTGAAACTGAATACCGTATATCTGCTCGCCTTTAACCTGGTACGCGGCAACCCGTACCGTGTCTGTACTGGCTATCACTTCAAAATCGTCAGCTAAACTTACAATGGTATCCGCATGCGACATCCATACCTGCGAATCCTGAGGTATGTTTTTAAACAACTGGTTACCGGCTTTAATATAATGCAGGTTGGCACGGCCATACTCGCGTGTGCTTGATGCCTGTACCTCGCCACCGTGAAAATGCGCCAGGTATTGGGCACCATAACATACTGCTAAAATAGGATACTGGTTACGGAAACGTTGATAATCAAAATGCGGAGGTTCGTTTTGCCGTACAGAATATGGGCTTCCCGATAAGATGATGCCTTTTACAGTATCGTCAAACTCTGGTAAGTGGTTAAACGGATAAATTTCGCAGTAAATATTGAGCTCTCTGACTCTCCGGGCAATGAGTTGCGTAAATTGCGACCCGAAGTCAAGAATGATGATTTTTTCTTGCATGGGCAAAGATAATTATTAAGGCCGAAGGTTAAAGGAGAAAGTTGATTTTTAGGAAGGGATACAAAGGCTAGCCTTTGTAAGTTAATTAGTCGCCTTCCAAAACCGTTATGGCCATAAACGCGATACACCCGCTAAATGATCTAATATTCATGGTTTGATGTTAAAATAATACCACCAACAATATTTTATATGAGCTTTTACTCCTTCAAACACCGTTGCCTGATGTTTTTTAATGCTTTATTTAATACCAATAAATGTTCTTTTGAAGATTTTTTATTCTTTATTAGGCTTATAGCGTTAAGTTGTTGGGTTTCGGCCTCGGAGTAGAAACCAAGCTGATATAGTAGATGTGCCAATGTATCGTAGTTATATGGGGAAGGGTCAATAGCAATTGATCGCCGGCACCAAACTACCGCTTTTATTAAATAACTTTCATTATGAGTGCCTGTTTTATAAATATCCCATGCAGCATTATTTAATACACTGGCATACATATTGGTTAAAGGCATTAATGAATATACCATTTTTGATGAAGTAGAATCTTTATATTTTATGCTCAGTGTTTCACGAGTGATCTTTAATGAGTCATTCATTTTTTGCTGATATCTTCTAGCAGAATCAATACTTATATTCATATAATAAGTATCATAGAAAGAACTTGATTGCTGAAGAAAGCCAGTAGTGTCATTGATCGCTTTATAAAAATCGATCATGTTAGCTTGGTAGGCCTGACCGCCATTTTTATAGTCATTTTTATAGAGGCTATTTAAAAAGGCAGAGACCTGATAAGCAAAATTCCTGTCCTTATTAGCGACGGCTTTATCAAATGAATTTTTTCTTACTAAATAATTAAAACTCATAGCTGTTTTTTTTGGCTGTGTTTTATATATACTATCGCGCAGCTGAATAAACATAAAAGTTAATTGTGTGGCTCTGCTGCCAATAATAGGACCTGCTTTTAATATAAAGAGCATTTGCTGATACGTATTGATCTCTTTAAGTGTCAGTTGGTCTACATACTCGTTAATAAGATCTGAGTTATCAAAAAAGCCTAACTTCTCCCTTTCAGTAATATATGTCCACAAAAATAATTTAGATCTTTCTCCAGCATTGTATCTATTGTTATAAACAGCAATATTATTCCCACTATTAATTATTGAGGCCACATGATCGGCCATTTGGATATATTTTGTAGGATCTGCAAAAAAGCCAAAACTACTATAGATCATAACACCATAATTATTCAAAAATATAAAGGCTGGATAACTGCTAACCTTAAACTGTTTTGATAACTTTTTTGAATCCTCGCTAGCAAAAGCAGCATGGTAGCAAATAAACAAGTCCTCAAACTTTTTAACAACATTTGCATTTTCTAATAAAACAGGTCTAACATCTACCTTGCTCGTTTTAACAGTATTTGGGGCATCCAAAAGTATCATGATAGGTGTTCCCGTCAATTTTGCTTTTGCAATAAGTGCGGGTATAGAATCGTGTTGGAAGTGAATACCTTGAGCGACAGAAACATTTATTGTAACGATGATCGAGAATAAGCTTAGAAAAATAGGCTTCATATTGGGTTTTATGTAAACAAGTGTACAAAAAAATATTGTTAAGCATATATTTTAAATATTATTTCTAAATGAGCTCACCAACGAGCCAAATCTTTGATAGCTCTCACTATCTTTGCACCCAGTGTATAAAAAGCGATACATTATACTGATACTAATTTCAGGAACTCTCTCGGCATTTAGCCCGTTCTCTATAAGATAGGTATCTCACACTTTCCATGTATAGCCAGAGGGGCTGCAATTACGTATGGTATTCTGTAATGTGCGGGGCTTTTGCTTCTGTTGCAGCAGCACCCATACATCCCGCCTGATATACCATTTCTTTTCATAAAATCGAAAGTTTGTATGATGGCTCCCTCAGATATTCGGTCTCCCTGATATCCTTGCCCGTAACAATGACATCAAACTGTAATGCGTCTTCGGGACATACTCGCAATAGATGATACACATGCTTGGCACACAACCAAAAAGAGACGCCCAAAAGCATCTCTTAATAAACATAAATTATTTACCTTTTTGTTATAGAGGTGCTACAACTGAGTTTTTGTTTAATAACGGCCAATAAGCACTTATACCTTTTGTATTACCTCTTGTTTGCGCGTCGGCACCAAAATAATACATAGGCCAGCCTTTGTAGGTTAATTGTGTTTTTCCAAAAACCGTCATGGCCATAAACGCGGTAACATCCAGCACCGATGGGGCTTTTTGTACCGTTGCTACCTCAAAAACCGGCCACGTGGCATTATTGCTTAAGTCCGATTTGGTAAAGGTGTTTTTCATGTTTTTATCAGGCGCAAAGGCATATAGTGTACGGCCATAAGCATCTGTAATAAATTGTGTAGATACCATATTATTGTTGGCGTCAGGTAATTGTTTATTAGCGAGCATTACGGTGTAATCTGATTTGGAAACAAACCAGTTGCCGCCAATGCCATCACCATTCGCATCGCCACTATTAACATCCGACTTATAATAATACAATGGCCATCCTTTATAGGTAGTTTGTTTTGACCCGTCCGGCCTGCTGATCACACCAAAATCTGTAGCTGCCAGGCCAGTGCCTAAACTGGGTTTATTAGTATAAAAGGGCGGCCAGGTAAGCATGCACCCGCTTGATACGCATGCCGACGATTGCCCGTCGTTATCATTTGCAAAGGAATACAAAGTTCGCCCAACGCTATCGCTCAATACTGTACCAAATTTAGCATTTGTTGTTAACTGTACGTTTAGTTTAACCTCAACAGGTACAGTATCGTTATTGGTTTTTTTGCAGGCACATAGGGTTGCAAACATAATGCCGACTGACATTGTTGCCGTTAGTGATTTAAGTTTCATGGTTTTGTGGTTTTAAAGTGATACCACAAACACGTATCTATTTTAATAAAGGTTGCCTGTAATTTCTTTTTAGCATAATTATTTATGTTTTAAAAACGCCACCATCTTCTCTACCGCCCTCGCCCTATGGCTGATGCTGTTTTTTTCTTCCATGCTCATCTCGGCAAAAGTAATGGCATAGCCATCCGGCTGGAATATAGGGTCGTAACCAAAGCCTTTACTGCCCGAACGTTCGGTACGGATAGTGCCTTCAACAGTACCGTCAAATATATGCTCCTCCCCTTCCCATATCAATGAGATCACGGTACGAAAACGGGCATTACGGTTGTCGGTATCACCAAGCTTTTCTAAAACCTTTGTCATATTGCCCTCATGATCGCCATGTATGCCTGCATACCGGGCAGAGTAAACGCCAGGTTCGTTATTTAAGGCGTCAATTTCCAGCCCGCTATCATCGCCAAAACAATTTAACCCGTATTTATTATAAATAAACCTGCTTTTTATAGTTGCGTTAGCCGCGAAGGTATCCCCGGTTTCGGCAATGTCATCATGGCAATCAATATCATTAAGCGTTAATAGCCTAAAACCGTCGCCTAGTTTGGCATTAACTTCGTCTAATTTATGCTGGTTATTGGTAGCAAATACCAATTGGTATTTAAGGTTCATGGTAATGTTTTTTACGTAATAGAGCCGCTATTTCCACTACAATACCTTCATTTGTTCCCAAAAGGCTTTGGTTTTGTCTCTATCGCCCATCATTTCGGCAAAACTGTAGCTGTATAGAAGCTTGCGCCCACCCAGGTCTGTTAATTGATTTAATGGAGATGCATCCCACGGGCTTAATAAACCTTCGCGTCCTAGTATCAGCAACCGTTTGGGTTTAAAATAGGTTAACAACTCATCCGATGTAGCAGCAGAATGTTTAGCCAGGTTGATAATAGCGACGTCGTCCAAAGTTAAATCTTTACGCTGCAGGGCACTTTTTAAAGCCTCGAGGTGCTTATCATCTATACAATCCACTTCGGCATAATGGCATACGATTAGAAATTGCTGCTTGTTATCACCTAAATAACTAAAACTGATGGGGATAGGTGCTATTAAAGGCATTACATTTGTATCCTCAGGTAAGTCCACCGCTGCGGCCCCAGTATGTGATACCATATCTCTATAGATATTAACATCCTTTTTAGCAAGGTAAATATCCTCTGTAATTAAAAATTGAAGCGCCGCTGTATTTTCAATGATCATTTAACAAATTTTAACCAAAAATAGCTAAATAGTTTCTACCTTAATCAGCATATTCGCAGAATACAGTTAGCCCGGCACAAAGCGGATAAATAATTTGCAATCAAACTCAAATTATTTTCCGAGATTCGGGGCTTCATTAGTTTGTAAACTGGTGATATATAAATATAAGCATAGAGATACATGAGAAAGCTTGGGATAACCCTTTTTATTTTACTATTCACATTTACATTAGTTAAAGCCGAAAATAAAAATTCAGATAAAAACGCAGGCGTTAGCCGCAATAACAGCATACCCAATACTGATACCACCGTTAAAACTACTGTTCTTAAAAACCTTGATAAAATTGCGGGTGTTGTGGGTAACAGTATCATATTGCAATCTGATGTGGAATCGCAATACGCGCAATATCTGGCTCAGGGAAACCAGCCTAACCCTAATATTAAATGCCTGGTTGTACAACAACTGCTCACACAAAAACTTTTAGCACAGCAAGCCATAATTGATAGTGTTATTGTTAAAGACGAAGAAGTTGATAATGAGGTTGATAAACGTATGCGCAACATGACCCAACGCGCAGGTGGCCAGGATAAGCTTGAACAGTTTTTGGGGCGATCAGCAATTCAATACAAAGATGAGATCAGGCCGGATATTAAGGAGCAAATGGTTGCTGAAAGGATGCGTCAGAAAATAACGGAAAAAGTAAGCGTTACGCCGTACGATATTGAAAAATATTTCAACGCCATACCTAAAGATAGTTTGCCAACATACAATAAAGAAATTCAGGTAGGCGAAATATCTTTTGCACCACAACTAACCAGCGAAGAAAAGAAGCAATACAAAGATAAAGCCGAAGCTTTGCGTACCCGTGTTAAAAATGGTGAAGATTTTGGAAACCTGGCCCGCTTATATTCTCAGGATCCGGGATCCGCGCCTGACGGTGGAGACCTGGGTTTTGCCGACCGCTCAACATTTGTTAAAGAATTTGCCGCTACAGCGTTTAAATTAAAAGCCGGCGAAATATCATCGGTGTTTGAAACCGATTTTGGGTTTCACTTTTTACAGGTTATTGAACGCCGTGGCGAACAGGTGCACGTACGCCACATATTAATACGCCCTGAATTTACACAGACCAGTTTAGACCGTGCTAAAAGTAAAGCTGATAGCATTTACAAACTATTATCAGACAATAAAAAAATTGATTTTTCAACTGCTGCTTCGTTTTATTCCGACAGCAAGGAAACCAAATATAATGGGGGTATGATGCTGAATGCCGATAATGTGCAAAGCCGTACAACTTATATCCCTACTGATAAGCTTGACCCGCAAATAGCATTGATAACCGATACAATGAAGGTAGGCGAACTTTCAAAACCAGCCATATTTACACCACAGGGCGGCGGAAAGGTTAACTACAAAATTTTATATTTAAAATCCAAAACGGATGCCCATAAAGCTAATCTGGCTCAGGATTTGCCTAAGATTAAGGAAGTAGCTTATGAAGACAAACTGAACAGAAGCGTAAGCGAATGGTTTGAGAAAAAACGTAAAGACACCTATGTTAGGATTGATGCCGAATATCAACAATGCCCGCAGCTTAAGGTTTGGGTAAAAAATAATCCTATTGCGAGTCAAACTAAATAAATATGCCATACTCGTCTGATGTTGAAGCGGCAGATGCTCTAAAAGCAGCATACCTGCAAATCCGTGCCGAAATTGGTAAGGTAATTATTGGCCAGGACGAGGTTGTTAAATCTGTATTGATTTCCATTTTTAGTAATGGGCATTGTTTACTGGTAGGGGTGCCCGGTTTGGCAAAAACCTTATTAGTACAAACGGTAGCCCGCGTTTTGGACCTCAAGTTTAACCGCATCCAGTTTACTCCCGATTTGATGCCATCTGATATTATAGGATCAGAAATATTAGGCGAAGACAGAAATTTTAAGTTTATACGCGGCCCTGTATTTGCCAACATTATTTTGGCAGATGAGATTAACCGTACCCCGCCAAAAACACAGGCGGCATTATTGGAGGCCATGCAGGAAAAATCTGTAACCGCCGCCGGGGTAACGCATCATCTGGAGCAACCATTTTTTGTTCTGGCTACCCAAAACCCAATAGAACAGGAAGGCACCTATCCGCTACCAGAAGCGCAGTTAGACAGGTTTATGTTTAATGTATACCTAAACTACCCAACACTGCAAGAAGAAATTCAGGTTGTTAAAAACACCACCAGCGGCCTTAAACAAACCGTAAACAAAGTACTTAACGCGCAACAAATTATTGCTTTTCAGCAGTTGGTGCGTAATATACCTATAACAGACCATGTGCTGGAATATGCTGTTAAACTTGCAGCCAAAACCCGGCCAAATACAGCAATGGCTACAGCCGATGTTAACCGCTTATTAAGCTGGGGAGCTGGGCCAAGAGCGTCGCAATTTTTAGTGCTGGGTGCCAAATGTCACGCGGTTATTAACGGTAAATACTCGCCTGATATTGAAGATGTACAAGCGGTAGCCAAACCTATTTTACGCCATAGAATTGTACCCAGCTATCAAGCAGAGGCCGAAGGGGTTAGTGCAGATCAATTGATAGAAAAACTTTTTTAATCTGCCATTTTAAGGCTATTGATAAAGGCACTCTTCCGTTCGTCGGCATAAGCACCATAGGCATCAACAACAAGGCCCTTTAAGCCGGCCGCGCTTTCAATGGCATATACTACCGAACTATCTTCGGGGTCACTTGCACCTTCAAAACGGTAAACTTCTGTTATTTTTAGTTCCTGCGGATTAAACTGCACGCCCTTATCATTGCAAAATAAATAATTGTCTTTAAAGTCAAATTCGTCAGTATAACCCCGCTCCTTTAAATCATTAAGGGCATGGGTAACTGTGGCGTATTTATAATGATCTGCATTCATAATAATTGTTATTATATATAAACTAAAGAAAATAAGGCCGCCATTGTTTCGATATTACTTTTTTAATCCAATCTCACGCAGGCGTTCATCCAGATATTCGCCGGCAGTCATATCACTATAAGCCTTTGGGTTATTTTCATCTATACAAGCGTCCAGACAAGCCAGGTTCATATCCGCTTTAGGGTGCAAAAAAAATGGCACTGAAAATCTCGAATATTTCATTAGCTCACGCGGTGGGTTAATTACCCGGTGCGTTGTTGATTTCAGCTTATTATTGGTTAGCCTTTGCAACATATCCCCTACATTCACTACCACATCCTCACCATCGGCTTTAACCGGGTACCATTCGCCGTCGCGTGTAAGCACTTCCAGGCCATCGGCACTTGCGCCAATTAAAAGCGTAATCAGGTTAATATCCTCGTGCGCTCCTGCCCTTACCGCATCTGCAGGCAATGCATCAGGGTTCTCAATCGGGAAATAATGCAGCGCCCTGAGTATGGAGTTCCCATTATGTATTTTATCGTCAAAATAGCTTTCAGGTAAATTCAGGTACACCGAAATAGCCTTTAACAACAGGCCCCCGGCGGCTTCCAGCTTTTTATAAACCTCTGTAGTTATCCGGTTAAAATCAGGCAGTTCTGTAACTTGTAAATTCGCAGGGTATTCATCCTTAACGGGATCGTTATCGGTTACAGTTTGCCCTATCTGCCAAAACTCTTTCAAATCGGGCACTTTAAATCCTTTTGCGGTTTCTTTACTTTTACTGGTATAGCCGCGCTGGCCTGCCAATTCCGGCTTTTCGTATTTAAGCTTAACATCATCAGGTAATGCAAAAAGGTTTTTAACTGCTGCATACAACTCACTTATAAGCTCCTTACTTAACCCATGATTAGTTATGGTAATAAAGCCCGTATCATTAAAAGCTTTGCCAATCTCATCCGAAAATAGCTTGCGCTCTTCTGGCGTTCCGTTTATATATTTATTTAAATCAAGGCGTGGGATATTGATTGTATTCATAAGCTTATTTAAACCCTAAATTTATCTAATTTTATGCAAACCATTCCGTATTTTTTTGTTAATAGTACAGATTAATCACAATTTCAAAGAAATTTAATTTCCTGTAAATACATATTTAACACTTATTTAACGTTTATACCCTGTGCTACAAATAAACTTTTCGCTTATTAAGTAGTCAAACCCTTATATAACCATTGAAAATTATGAAATCTTTAAATAAATTATGTGGATTATGCCTTACAGCATTCGTGCTGATATTGATCAATCCGGCTAAAACCCTGGCTCAGCCTGGATATAGTGTTTCATACCAAACTTTTTACGACGAACTGCAACCTTATGGAACCTGGATTGACGACCCTAATTATGGGAATGTTTGGGTGCCGGATGCTGAAGAAGGATTTAAGCCATACGCCTCACAAGGGCACTGGGTACAAACTCCCTACGGCAATACATGGGTGTCTGATTATAGATGGGGCTGGGCCGCGTTTCATTATGGCCGCTGGCGTTTTGATGATTACTACGGCTGGGAATGGATTCCCGGCAACGAATGGGGGCCGGCCTGGGTTAATTGGCGCAGGGGCGGAGGCTATTACGGATGGGCACCACTGGGGCCACGTATAAGTATCGATATATCGTTTGGCGATAGCTATCGTGTACCTTATGATTATTGGGTTTTTGCCCCGCAGGCATACATTTGCAGCCCACGTATTTATGATTATTATGAGCCGCGCACTAGGGTAGTTAACATTATTAATAATACCACCATTATCAATAACGTTTACGTTAACAACAATACCCGGTATGTAACCGGCCCGCGCCCGCACGAAATAGAGCAGGTTACCAATAGCCGCGTGCAGGTTTATAATATTAATAATGTAAACAACCCACGCAGTGCCACTGTACAAAACAATACGGTAAATGTATACCGCCCTAACATTGTTAGTACCCATAATGGCGACAGGCCGCGCCCGGCAACTGTGGTTGATGCTACGGCATATAGAAGCGCACATCCCGCTGATGGTATAGCCAACCGTGCAGCAGGGGCAACTATACGCCCTGATAACGCTGCAAGGCTTGCACAGGCCGCCCGTAACCCTGGCCAGGAAAACAGCAATGTGGTACGCGTAAACAGGCCGTCGAGTATTAATAACAACCGGGGCAATCAAATTATTAATCCGCAAAATGGAAATACCGATAACCGTAGAAGCTATCCGACTAATGATGGTATTAGTGTAAGGCCAAACCGCAATAGCGACCAGCCAAACTCCAATGCGAACAGGCCCGGTACCAACAGAAATAATCAACAACAGCCGCAGGTGCAAAACGATCAGCAGAGGCAGCAACAACGCCAGCAGATGGATCAGCAAAGGCAGCAGCGCGCGCAACAACAGCCGCAGGTACAAACTGATCAGCAAAGGCAGCAACAACGCCAGCAGGTTGAACAACAAAGGCCACAACCGGCACCGCAACGCCAACCGGTTGAACAACAGAGACAACAACCGGCACCGCAACGCCAGCCAGTTGAACCACAGAGACAACAACCAGCACCGCAACAACGAGCACAGCCTGAGCAAAGGCCTCAACCTGAGCAAAGGGCGCAACCTCAGCCCGAATCGCAGCAACGCGACAGGCGTTCGGGAGATAGGCCTACAAACTAATTTTAAGCTCCGGTATTAACCGGAGTTTTTATTTTTTAAATGCTATCAAAATGCATTACTTTGTACTGATAGTACTTATCCTAAATTAACATGATAAATAAATTAAAAACACTTGTATTATCTGGGTTCATTATATTTTCTCTGAGTATTGCTACAAAAGGCATAGCGCAAAATAAAGAGCAAGTTAAATTGAATGATAAAGTTCATTTTATAGAAGATAACTGGAAGGAAGCTCTAAAACAAGCCGCTGCTCAACATAAATATATCTTTGTTGATGCCTATGCTACATGGTGCGGCCCATGCAAAATGTTAAAAAATCAAACATTTACAAACCCTAAAGCCGCCGAATTTTATAATAAAAACTTTATTAACCTTTCCATGGATATGGAAAAGGGAATGGGCCCTCAACTCGCCTCCGAATGGGGAATAACAGCTTACCCAACTTTAATTGTTTTTAATTCAAAGGGTAAACCTGTATCGGGAACTATGGGCTTTATGCCTGCTACTGATCTGATCAAATTCGGGCAGGATGCATTAACTAAAAAGATGTAGCCAGAAATTGCAAAAAAAATACCGGTTCCTCTCGCAGTTACCGGTATTTACATCTACCTATGAAAAACAGCCCTTTTGGAGGGCATATAAAACAAAATCTAAATTATATGCTATTCATATAATTGTATTCTTTTACGGCTTAAGTTAATTTAATGTTTCAATAAGTTAAAGTTTATAATAAAACAGCGTAGAGATTTATGCTAACAATATAGTTTAGGAGTTTTTTTAAAACCAACATCATTAAACTATACTAAAAAAGCCACCTGGAAGGGCCGCTTTTTTAGTATGTTGCTGTAAATATTTATGCGTAACTGTTTAACATTACAGGCATTACCAGCATCAACACATCTTCGTTTGCATCACCTCCTTGCGGCAGCAGTAAGCCAGCCCGGTTAGGAGTCGACATTTCTAGTGAAACTTCTTCGCAACCCAAATTTTTAAGCATTTCAATCAGAAAACGAGCGTTAAAACCAATTTCCATATCATCGCCTTCATATTGGCAGGTTAAACGCTCATGTGCCTCGTTTGCAAAATCAATATCTTCTGATGAGATGTGTAACTCGCTGCCGTTTATTTTTAACCTAACCTGGTGCGTGGTTTTATTAGCGTAGATAGCCACGCGGCTTAACGAACCTAAAAACGCCTGCCTATCAATTAACAATTTATTAGGATTGGTTTGCGGGATAACCGCTTCATAATCCGGGTAACGCTCATCAATTAAGCGGCATACCAGGTTAATGTTTCCGAACTTAAAAAAAGCACTGGTATTATTGTATTCAACCGCAACATTCACATCATCAGACGGAAGTGAGGATTTTAACAGGTTCAAAGCTTTTTTAGGCAAAATGAACGATGCTGTACCCGCGGCTTTTGCATCCTTACGGCGATAACGCACCAGTTTATGAGCATCGGTGGCCACAAACGTAAGCGATTGTGTAGTTAGCTGGCAAAAAACACCCGTCATGGCGGGGCGCAGCTCATCATTACTAACGGCAAAAATAGTTTTATTAATAGCTTCGGCTAAAACAGAAGCGGGTAAGTTTACCGACGAAGCGTTTTCAACAGTGGGTATCTTAGGGAAATCGTCGCCGTTTTCGCCGCTTAGTTTATATTTACCGTCACCGGCATTAATTTCTATGGCAAATGTTTTATCATCTACCGAAAAAGCAATAGGCTGCTCAGGCAGGGATTTTAAAGTATCTAACAATATGCGCGAAGGAATTGCTACACGTCCGTTTTCTTTCGCTTCTACAAGCAAAGAGGTAGTCATGCTGGTTTGCAGGTCTGTAGCTGAGATCGTTAGATTTCCATCCTTAATCTCGAATAAAAAGTTTTCCAGTATGGGTAGCACCGTACTGCTGCTTAACGCGCCGCTAACGGCTTGTAACTGTTTAAGCAATGTGGATGTCGAAACAATAAATCTCATAGATCTCTTTCAGTATTTATCTCAAAAATAGAAAAATTAGCGCGCATACTTTCGCTTGCGTGTATAATGTTGAAAAATAGCAAATATTAACACTAAAACAATGGGAATTGCAGTATTTATTAATTGCCAATATAATTTTTCGCTTCGCAAACGGGCACGGTTTAGCAAACGCAGTTGGATCTCTTTATTCCGCAGTTCTATCAAGCCGGAATCATCGGTCATATAATCGGCTATATTGAGCAGCAGATTTTTGTTACCATAACTTTGCTGGCTGTATCGGTCAAAACCCAATGGAAACGGCGACCCATCACTAGCAACCTGATTCTTAAAAAGGTCACCATCACTAAAAACAATCATTTTGGTGGGCTTGCTCGTTGCCAGAACATTGATTTTCTCGTGGATGCTATCCGGAACGGGCCTGTTTTTAAAATCAGAAACAAACCAACCCTCCAGTAAAACGCCTACCGTTTTGGGCTGGCCTTGGAAAGCTTTAGGGTCTGGCTCCTGTTCCAACATCTGTAAGGATAGTAAATGCGGGGCCGATAGTTTTTTATTATAGGGCGATGACTTTAAGATAATAGTTTTTTTGGTGCCCTTAACCTCCAGAGTATCTATAGTGCTGGCAAACTCACTGCGGATGCCATCCAGGTTTTTTACTAAAGGATGTTTTGATTCGGGCATAAATATCGGGTAGAATAGCCAGGGCACCATTTGCATTTGCCCCTGGCCTGCTATATTTCCTGTATTTACAGGGATCTGGGCGCAATTTAAATCGGCAATAAGATCATAATTAATCCTGATGCCGTAGCGGAACAACTGATCATCCAAGTTTAATTGCTTTGCGAAGGCTAATTGCTCGTGGTGCCCATGCAAACTGTCAAGCTCGGCACTTACCTGGTCAATACTCCATACTATTCTGCCACCATGCATCAGGTATTGGTCTATTTTAAATTTGTCGGCCTCGGTAAAAGGTTTATCGGGTTTAGTTATAACCAACAGTTTCAGCCGCTGCAAATTGGCAAATGGAATAGTTTTCAAGTTAACCCGGCCTACTTCATACCCGTCAGATAAAGATTTCAGGGCATCGTTCAACTGCAGGTCGGTAAGTTCGTGGTGGCCCTCTGTAAAACCTATTTGTGGTTTACCATCTGCAATTACTTTTTTTATGGTCGACGCCAGGGCATACTCCAGGTTTTGGATGGAATTGTTCAACTGCTCTTCGTCAGACAGGCCCATGCGGGTTTGTAGGAGCTTTATAGCAATTTGCTTACCATTGGCAGATACGAATGCAAACGGGAAAATTATTTTTTGGGTTAACCCGTTGTCTGTTTTAATACTCAGATTAGTTGGTTCAATGCCCTTAGCTTCCAAATCCTGAACTACCTGTTTTTGTTGTTCCGCTGCTATCCCGGCAAGCGGATCAATAAATTCATATTCCAATTTACCGTGCGCGTAAGCCTGCAGGTCTATCAGCATATCGCGCGTGGACCGTTGCAGGCGCTTAAAACCGGCAGGCAAATCAGTACCCTGTAAATAAACGGTTACCTTTACCCCTTGCGGCAAACTATCAATTAAATGTTTGCTTATGGCGGATAAGGTGTAGCGTTTTTCCTTAGTAAAATCAAAACGCGTAAATACTTTGGATGATAAAAAATTAAGTAGCGCTACCGCGATCAGAAATGCTGCGAGTTGCTGCAACGCTTGCTTTTTGCTGTTGGTTACCATTTTCTGCCTCCTAAAATAATTTTGGTCATCATCAGAAAAATGGAAATAAAGCTGAGAAAGTAAAACAGGTCGCGGGTATCAAGCACACCCCGGCTAATAGATTGATAGTGTTCGTTAATACCAAAATCCTGCAAGGCATAATTTTGAAAAGAGAGCAGCGAGCTCAAAGAACCCAATCCGCTAAAAGCGAAAAACGAAAGAAAAACGGCCACTGTAAACGCGATAATCTGATTGTTGGTTATAGCCGAGGCGAATATGCCGATAGCCACAAATGCCCCACCCAGCAAAAACAAACCAATGTACGAGCCTATTACAGCCCCGGTATCAATATTGCCTTGCGGATTACCCAGCGTGTGTACCGAATAATAATAGACAAGGGTAGGCAATAACGCAAATAGTACCAGCACCAGGCAGGCCAGGTATTTGCCTAAAATAATTTGCCAGTCGGTTAAGGGGCGGGTTGCGAGTAATTCAAAGGTGCCTTCCTTACGTTCTTCGGCCAACGAGCGCATGGTTATGGCCGGTATCAGAAACATAAACAGGTAAGGCGCGGTACCAAACAGGCTATCTAATGCCGCATAGCCATAATCTAAAATGCTCGACTCGGGGAAAACCCACAGGAATAAACCAAGCACCAGCAAAAATACACCAATGGTAATGTAGGCTACCATGGAGCTTAAATACGATGTTATTTCTTTTTTTAGGATAGTTAGCAAGTGTATAATTATTTAGTTATGTTGTATAGGTTGATATGTTAACCAATAATGGCATTGGTTAGTTGTATAAAAATATCTTCCAGGCTTTTATTTTGATTTTGGCCCATTAATCCTGTTAAAGAATCATCGGCTACAATTTTACCTTTATTAATAACGATCACCTGATCGCAAACGGCTTCAACCTCTTGCATGATATGTGTTGAAAGGATAATGGTTTTGGTACGGCCCAATTCGCGGATCAATTGCCTGATGCCTACCAGTTGATTCGGATCGAGCCCCGAAGTTGGTTCGTCCAGTATCAGCACCTGCGGATCGTGAATAATAGCCTGAGCCAACCCCACCCGCTGCCGATACCCTTTTGATAGCTGCCCAATCTGTTTATGCTGCTCGGGGCCCAGTCCGGTTTGTTCAATTACTTCGGCTATACGCTTAGCGGGGTTATGCAAACGGTGAATATTAGCTATAAACATTAACGACTCTTTTACATACATATCCAAATATTGGGGGTTACTTTCGGGCAGGTAACCAATATGCTGTGTAACCTGCAACGGCTGTGTAACTACATCAAACCCACATACCGATGCCTGCCCCGATGTTTGTGGGATAAAGCAGGTCAGAATTTTCATGGTGGTTGATTTGCCCGCGCCATTGGGCCCTAAAAACCCAAGTACTTTACCAGGCTGCGCCGTAAACGAAATACCATCAACCGCTTTTTGAGTGCCGTAAATTTTTGTTAAAGCCTGTACCTGGATACTCATAGCCAAATTTAGAGATTACATCTGAGATTTTAGATTAGGAGATAAAAATCGGAAGTTAGTCAAATATAATTCTTATTCTTTACCGCCGAAGCATTATTGATATTTACCGCAATTTATTTTATTGAAATCCGCTGCTTGATAAAGTTTACCGCTTACCCTATTATGTTTTGCTTAATGGGGTACTCCTTATATTTTCTAACTTTCCATCTTTCGGACTTTCCGACTAAAAACTATCTTTGCCCTTGTTATGAGTAAAAATACCGACGAGCTATTTAAAAATGTCATCTCGCATGCTAAAGAGTATGGCTTTGTATTCCAGTCCAGCGAAATTTACGATGGCTTAAGTGCCGTTTATGATTACGGGCAAAATGGAGCCGAGTTAAAAAATAACATCAAAACCTATTGGTGGAAAGCCATGGTGCAAATGCACGAGAACATTGTGGGTATAGATTCGGCCATATTTATGCACCCTAAGATATGGAAGGCAAGCGGCCACGTAGATGGATTTAACGATCCGATGATTGATAATAAAGACTCAAAAAAACGCTACCGTGCTGATCAGTTGATTGAAGACAGGATAACGAAACTCGATACCGAAGGTAAAACCGACGATGCTGAGGTTTTACAAGCCGATATGGATGCCGCCTTAAAAAGCGACGACCTAACCCGCCTGAAAGAAATTATCATCAATAACAATATTACATGCCCTATATCCGGCACCAGCAATTGGACAGAGGTGCGCCAGTTTAACCTGATGTTCAGCACGCAGTTTGGCGCCATGGCCGAAGGGTCTGAAGAAGTATATTTGCGCCCCGAAACCGCGCAGGGTATTTTTGTCAACTTTTTAAACGTGCAAAAATCTGGCAGGATGAAAATTCCTTTCGGGATAGCGCAAATTGGTAAAGCCTTCCGTAACGAGGTGATAGCACGCCAGTTCATTATCCGCATGCGCGAGTTTGAGCAAATGGAGATGCAATTTTTTATCCGCCCCGGCACCGAGATGGAATGGTATGAGTACTGGAAAACGGCCCGCCTAAAATGGCACGTTGCCCTCGGAACCGACCCCGCAAAATATCAATACCACGATCATGCCAAACTTGCTCATTACGCCAACGCTGCTGTTGATATTGAGTACCAGTTCCCTTTTGGTTTTAAAGAGGTAGAAGGTATACATAGCCGTACTGATTTTGATTTGAGCCAGCACCAAAAATTTTCGGGCAAAAAAATGCAGTATTTTGACCCCGAATTAGGCCCTGACGGTAAGCCGTATGGCAACTACATCCCTTATGTTATTGAAACATCAATTGGATTGGACCGGATGTTTTTGCTTACGCTGATGAACGCCTACGAAGAGGAAGACCTAAGCACCGAGGAAAGAACCGACAGCCGTACCGTATTAAAACTCCCACCGGCATTAGCGCCTGTTAAAGCGGCCATTTTCCCGTTAACTAAAAAAGACGGACTACCAGAAAAAGCACGTGAAATAATGGACAAGCTGAAACTGGAATACCATGTACAGTACGAAGAGAAAGATGCCATAGGCAAACGTTACCGCCGCCAGGATGCTATAGGTACACCTATTTGCATTACAGTCGACCATCAATCGCTGGAAGACAACACCGTTACCATACGCCATCGCGACAGTATGCAGCAGGAACGTGTGCATGCTGACGACCTGGAGAAAATTATCGGTGATCTGGTAAGCTGGAAAAAATTACTCGGGTAATAGCTTTTGAGCGTTGCTGATTGATGTTGGGATCTTAAATTATTTTATTTACATAACTTTATACAATCAGCGCGGCTATTTATGTTTAATTTAAAGCGCTCAAATGAAAAAGTACCGATATTTAACAGCGATAACTATTTTAATTATCTTTTTAAGTTGCGCATCTAAAAAAGACGATGTACAGCCCGCGGATGTTCAAGTTATACCTGTTATGCCGGTAGATAAGAATTGGACTTTTGAAACAACGCCATTTTTTGCCGACGAATTTAATTATACAGGCGCGCCGGACACCAGCAAATGGAAATATGATACCGGTGGCAATGGATGGGGGAATAATGAATTGGAAAACTACACCAACTCAATAAATAATGCCAGCGTTGCCAACGGGGTCTTAACAATCACGGCCAGAAACGAAAATTATAGTGGCATGAATTATACTTCAGCCAGAATGTTGTCAAAAGACGCTAGTAGTTTGCTTTATGGGCGTGTAGAGGTAAGTGCTAAAATTCCCGCAGGCAGAGGACTATGGCCAGCGATATGGATGTTACCCAATAATGATACCTATGGGGGTTGGCCACGATCAGGAGAAATAGATATTATGGAAAATGTTGGCTATGACCCCGACCCAGTTTACTTTACCATACATACCCAATTATACAATGGCGCAATAAATACTCAAAAAGGAGGCAATAAAAGAATACCCGACGCTTCTACGGCCTTCCACAAATACCGGGTAGACTGGACACCATATGCCGTGCGTGGTTATTATGATGATGTATTATTATTCACTTACGTGAACGACGGACAAGGGTCGCGATCGTGGCCATTCGACCAAAAATTTCATTTATTGTTAAATATTGCCGTTGGAGGCAATTGGGGAGGCATTAAAGGGGTTGATAGTACCGCGTTTCCTACAACTATGCAAGTTGACTATGTAAGGGTATATAAAATGATTCCGCAATAAGTGGTGCTCCTCATCACATCATAAATGCATCCATAATAACATATTTACCCGCAAGCAAGCCGTACATACAACCGGCTTATCCCGCCATTACGCCGGGCTAGATGGCTTTATAGTTCGATCTTAATTATCAGCACTTTTTAAGACAAACAATGTAAAAGAATTAATTGTATGGGTAAAAACAAAAACGAACCTAAACTCTTTTAATAAAAAAATAAGAGTATGGACAAAAGAATCCCTATAACGATTGAAGAATTTAAAAATAAAAGGAAAGAAATCTTAAAGTCTGAAAAAAACGATCAAAACAAAAAATCAGTTTTAGAAAAATTAGCAGTATGGATCACTGACAAAGTAGGAAGTATGGGTTTTTTTCTGATTATTTTTACATGGACAATTCTGTGGCTAGGTTGGAATATGCTTGCACCTAAAGAATCCAGATTTGATCCATTCCCCGGTTTTGTTTTATGGCTGTTTATTTCTAATATGATACAACTTTTTTTGATGCCTTTAATTATGCTCGGTCAAAATGTACAAGCTAAACATGCCGATCAAAGGGCCGAAATTGACCTTAAAATAAATGTTCAGGCAGAATTAGAGATAGAAACTATTTTAACTCATTTGGAATATCAAAATGACATTATGATAAAAATATTATCTGATATCGAAAAAAAGGCATAGCAAATTAACCTAGCCGCATCTTTATAAATAGTGATAAAAAGTTTCTTAAAAACTATAATCGTTAACGATGAAAACATTATATACCTTAATTATTTTATTAAACGTGGCATGCGCGTTTGCGCAAAATAATCCTTCAGCAAATGTGCCCCATTCGCAGGGCAAAACAGCAAAAAAAGACATGGTTGCAAATAAAGATTCTGTTGCCCAAAAGGATACTTCAAAAAATAAAGAACCCCGTTATTGTTATTTAGCGGCAAACACCAATGTTTTTGTAAACTCTAAAGGCAATTTCGCAAAAAGATTTTCGCCAAGTTTTGAATTTGGCCGCACTTACGGCATTTTTGACATCGGGATTGCAGCGGGTAAACTAAATACGATAAGTTTGGGTAGTGATACTACAAATTTTATGGAGTTTAGGCCAACAATAAATATATTTTCCAAAGGCCGGTTTTCTGAAGCACTTTGTTTAGGTGCTGGGTATGTATTTAACGCAGACCAGGGTTTAATGACCGAGATCTGCAATAGCATTAACTTTAATATTTCTGAAATATGGACCGTATCGGTGTTACAAGGGTATTATTATTTTGATGGCACCAACAGCAGCCGGGGTACGCAATACATGGGGTTGAATGTTACTTATAATTTCTTAAAAAAGCATGGCGTTAATATAAAACGCAAAAAGGCAGCCATACTTAGCGACTAAATGGCAACTACACCTTATGCTAAAATCGTTCCTTCAAATACTTCCCAGTGTGTGAGTTTTTCTGTTTGATCAAATCTTCGGGTACACCTTCAAAAACAACTTTTCCGCCGTAGTTACCACCTTCGGGGCCTATATCAATAAGCCAGTCGGCACATTTAATCACATCCATATTATGCTCTATCACAATAATGGTATTGCCATGCTGCAACAAGGCGTCAAATGATTTCAGCAGCTTTTTAATATCATGAAAATGCAGCCCTGTGGTAGGCTCATCAAAAATAAACAACGTTTTATGGGCGTTATTCCCCTTCACTAAAAACGAAGCCAACTTAATACGCTGAGCTTCGCCACCGGATAGCGTGTTTGACGATTGACCTAAATGCACATAACCCAACCCTACATCAACCAGTGGTTTTATTCTATTGATGATCTTGGGTTCATGAGCAAAAAACATAAGGGCTTCGTCAATGGTCATATTGAGTACATCATCTACGTTTTTATCATTGTAGGTTATATCCAACACATGCTGTTTAAAGCGTTTGCCACCGCAACCTTCGCAGGTTAGGTAAATGTCGGCCATAAACTGCATCTCAATTTTAACCTCGCCTTCGCCCTGACAAACATCACAACGACCACCCTCCACATTAAACGAGAACGCGGATGGCTTTAATCCCGTAGCCTTGGCGGCCGGTTGCGTTGCATATAGGTTGCGAATCTCGTCCCAGGCTTTTACATAGGTAACCGGGTTTGAGCGCGATGAGCGGCCTATCGGGTTTTGATCAACCATTTCTACCTGTTCAATCTTTCTATAGTCGCCATCTATGGAATCATAGCTGCCGGTTTGTTCGCCATTATAATCACCCAAAGCCTTTTGTAGGGCCGGGGCCAATATGCGTTTCACCAAACTTGTTTTTCCCGATCCGGATACTCCGGTAACCACGGTCAGCACGCCTATCGGAAATTTGGCATCTACATTTTGCAGGTTGTTTTCGCGGGCGCCTTTTATCTCTATAAAATCTGTCCACGGGCGGCGATGCTGCGGGATAGCGATCTCTTCCCGCCGGCTTAAATATTTCCCGGTAAGGCTATGTTTGTCTGTTAATATCTCCTCATAAGTACCGGTAAATATCAATTCGCCACCATGTGTACCGGCCTCCGGGCCTATGTCAATCAGATAGTCTGCCGCCTGCATAATCTCTTCTTCGTGCTCCACAATAATAACGGTATTACCCACATTGCGCAGTGAGCGCAGCACGCCGATGAGTTTCTGGGTATCGCGCGGGTGGAGGCCAATGCTAGGCTCGTCCAGCACGTAAATGGAGCCCACCAAACTACTGCCCAGTGATGTGGCCAGGTTAATTCGCTGCGACTCGCCTCCTGATAAAGTATTGGATAAACGGTTCAATGTAAGGTAACCTAACCCAACATCGTTTAAAAAGTTAAGGCGGTTAACAATTTCTAACAGCAGGCGTTTACCAATGGTTTGGTCGTGCTGGTTTAACTCCAGGTTCTTGAAAAACTCATAGGCTTTATCTAAAGGCATCAATACAATATCGGTAATTGATCTGTCAGCAATTTTAACATATGAGGCATCCATGCGCAAACGGCTGCCCTTACACTCAGGGCAATTAGTTTTCCCGCGGTAGCGGGATAATAATACCCTGTACTGTATTTTATAGGTTTGCTCTTCCATTTCCTTAAAAAATGCATCCAGGCCCCTAAAATATTTATTCCCCTTCCACAACAGTTGCTGCTGTTTTTCGGTTAACTGGTTATATTGCCTATGGATTGGAAAATCAAATTTAAGCGACTCTTTAACCAGCTTATCGTTCCATTCGCGCATTTTTTCGCCGCGCCACGGTGCAATCGCGCCATCGTACACCGTTTTACTCTTATCCGGAATAACCAAATCCTCATCAATGCCGATAACCTTGCCATAACCTTCACATTTTTTACATGCGCCATACGGATTATTGAAACTAAAAAAGTTTGCTGTAGGCTCTTCAAATCGCATCCCGTCCAGCTCAAACCGGTCGCAAAAAAAATGTTCAAGTTCTTCGTCGTTACCCGGTTGCTGGTAACGTACATAACAATCGCCCTTACCCTCAAAAAAGGCCGTCTGGGCCGAATCACCTGCACGGCTTAAAGTTTCTTCTTCGCTGTTTTTATTGATTCGGTCAATAACTATCCTAACCTGTTCGTCATCTTTTAACGATTTATTGTTTTCGGCACTATCTTCAAGCAAAGCTTCAATACGTGATAGTTTGCCGTTAATTTCTACCCTAACAAACCCTTTTTGCATTAAAACGGCTAGTTCTTCTTTTAAACTGCGGTTATTATGCGGGTGCAGCGGGCATAAAATAGTAAGTATGGTGTCATCCGGTAAACCGGTAATAAAGTTCACAACATCTGTAACCGTATCTTTTTTTACAACATTGCCGGATATTGGCGAAATGGTTTTACCGATACGCGAGAAGAGCAGTTTTAAATAATCATATATCTCTGTTGATGTACCAACCGTTGAGCGCGGATTTGATGTAATAACCTTTTGCTCAATAGCTATTGCGGGTGCAATGCCACGTATATAATCTACATCGGGCTTATTCATACGGCCTAAAAACTGCCTTGCGTATGATGAAAGGCTTTCCACATATCTGCGCTGGCCCTCTGCATACAAAGTATCAAATGCCAGCGACGATTTACCCGAACCCGACATGCCGGTGATTACAACCAGCTTGTTTTTTGGTATGGCAACATCTAGGTTTTTAAGATTATGTACACGTGCCCCTTTTATTATGATATATTTATGCGAATCCTGCTCAATGTCTGTCTTCATCCCAAATGTTAAATACCCTTAATTATTTGTATAATAAGAACAATGTTCTTATATTGTTTAACCTTTTCAAAAATAGAGGTAACAACTGGTTTACAATGGAATTATTACATTTTATTTTTGCTTATTGGCAAAATAATTGTTTAATTTGAATATTAAACTATTAATTAAATTGCAAGTCTATAGATAAAACTCTACTTAAGCATTTTACGTATTAACAATAAGTTTAAAGTAGTAACTCTATGGATTTTCAATTGAAAAGTGATCAGGATCTAATCCATCTGTATATTGCTGGCGATGAAGCGGGTTTAAAAGAACTCATTCGCCGGTACCAATCAAAAATTTACACTTCTATATATCTGTTGGTTAAGGATGAATTTCTGGCCGAAGATATTTTTCAGGATACTTTTATTAAGGTTATCAATACATTAAGAGCAGGCCGTTATAACGAAGAAGGTAAATTTTTACCCTGGGTGATCAGGATTGCCCATAATTTGGTGATAGACCATTTTAGGCGAGAGAAGCGTACACCCGTAATCAATAACGGCGACGATTTTGATATTTTTGAGGTTTTAGGGCAGCATGATGAAAGCATTGAGGACCGTATAGTGCGAAATCAAACCTATAAAGACCTTAAAACATTGATCCACTATTTACCATCAGAACAAAAAGAGGTTTTAATTATGCGCCATTATGGCGATCTGAGCTTTAAAGAAATTGCCGACATTACCGATGTGAGCATCAATACCGCTTTGGGCCGCATGCGCTATGCCTTAAATAACCTGCGTAAAATGATGCAGAATAAGGAGCTTAGTTTGAAAATAAATTAAGTCGGTTCCGCTTCAAAATGAGTTAATTGCTCAATTATAAACTACTGGCTCAATATAAATTGCTTAGATGAAAAAAAGATGAAGAAAGTAAAATAATTTATTATTGCTTACGTTTAATTTTTAAACTTAACGAAAGTATATGATAGAAACTTTTACTACTAATTTAAAATCAACTAACACAATGGAGGCAAATCAAAAAGTTGCCGAAAATTTGGAGAATCACGAAATCATGTTTTATGACTCCCTGCGTGCAGATCTGGATGCGATTCAAATGACACCTAAAGATGGTACTATCGAAAACATTTTGACTTACTCTAGCAATTTACGTTAGTTAACATAAAAAGAGCTGCCTATTGAGGTGGCTCTTTTTATATTTGCCCCATGCTAAAACCAGAACGCTACCAGCATTTTGTTGAATATTTTACTAAAAACCAACCTGAAGCGGTAACAGAACTTCATTATAACAATCCGTTTGAACTGTTAATAGCTGTAATACTATCGGCCCAATGCACAGATAAACGCATCAACCAAATCACACCTGCCCTTTTTGAACGTTTCCCAACGCCTGATGCTCTTGCCGCGTCAACACCCGAAGATGTTTTTACTTATATACGCAGCGTAAGCTACCCCAACAACAAAGCAAAACACCTGGTAGGTATGGCTAAAATGCTGGTCGATGTTTTTAATAACAAAGTACCGCCTGACATAAACGAATTGCAGAAAATGCCGGGAGTGGGCCGTAAAACAGCTAACGTAATTGCATCGGTTGTTTATGATGCCCCAGCCATTGCTGTAGATACCCATGTTTTTAGGGTAGCCAACCGTATTGGGCTTACCACCCGGGCAACCACACCCTTAGCGGTTGAGAAACAATTAACGCAATATTTACCTAAACAAACCCTTGGCGTGGCCCACCATTGGCTTATTTTACATGGCCGGTACATTTGTGTTGCCCGCAGCCCCAAATGCGCTATATGCCCCTTGAGCTGGTTCTGTAAATACTATGATCATACCAACTCCGACACCTATTTGTTAAAAGCGGAGGCGGCTCAAAAACGTAAACTGGAAACCACTCAAAAAAAACGCAAACTCAACATCATTAGCAAGGAGCTAAAAAAAAGGGTTGTTGATAAAGATATTTGAAATGCTACCATACGATAGGTATGTTTACTGTACGAAATAATATTTTACCAAAAATATTAGTAAATCCAAAAATATTAGTAAATTTGTACTTATACAATTCTAAAGAATGAGCAGCGCAGAAAAATTAAAGGCATTACAACTTACATTAGATAAGTTAGAAAAATCATACGGAAAAGGTACCATTATGAAACTTGGTGACAATGCCGTTGAACCTATTGAAGTAATTTCGACAGGGTCATTAGGTCTTGACATTGCTTTAGGAGTAGGCGGTTTGCCTAAGGGCCGTGTAATTGAAATATACGGGCCAGAATCATCTGGTAAAACCACTTTGGCGATACATGCCATTGCCGAATCGCAAAAAAATGGAGGTATTGCAGCATTTATTGATGCTGAGCATGCTTTTGATAAATATTACGCTAAAAAATTAGGTGTTGATGTAGAGAACCTGCTCATCTCGCAACCCGACAATGGTGAACAAGCCCTTGAAATTGCAGACAACCTGATCCGCTCAGGTGCCATTGATATTATTGTAATTGATTCGGTTGCTGCCCTTGTACCTAAAAGTGAAATTGAAGGCGAGATGGGTGATTCAAAAATGGGATTACAAGCTCGTTTAATGTCGCAGGCTTTACGTAAACTTACTGGCACCATAAGCAAAACCGGATGTTGCTGTATATTTATTAACCAGCTGCGCGAAAAAATTGGCGTTATGTTTGGAAACCCCGAAACTACTACCGGGGGTAATGCTTTAAAATTTTATGCTTCAGTTCGTTTGGATATCCGCAGGGTATCACAAATTAAGGATACTGATGAGGTATCTGGTAACCGTGTAAAAGTTAAGATCGTTAAAAATAAAGTTGCCCCACCTTTCCGCATTGCCGAATTTGATATCATGTTTGGCGAGGGTATATCAAAAGCCGGGGAAATTATTGACCTTGGTGTTGAATACGAGATTATTAAAAAAGCAGGATCATGGTTTAGCTATGGCGATACACGTCTGGGCCAGGGCCGCGATGCCGTTAAACAATTAATATTGGATAACCCCGAACTGATGGAAGAACTGGAAGCCCGTATAAGGGAAACCGTTACCGGTGATAAATTAGAAAAGGTTTAGTTTTAGCAATTTAGAACAAGGGGTCCTTGCTGTGCAAAGGCACCTTGTTCTAATTGTCAAATTCGGCAGTATCCACATCAATACCTATCTGCTTAAGCAGCAAAACAGCATTAAACGTTTTACACTCACCGTGTTTAATTTTATAATCAAATAGCATTTCGCCGTCCTTTATCTGGATGTCGAAATAAAAATTACGCACATAATCAGGATACTTTTGTTCCAAATGAGCTATTTGCAAATCATGAGTGGCTACTAATCCTACCCCATTTTTTTTGATCAGTTGCTCTATTACTGCTTTTGAGCCTCTGTATTTATCAACAGAATTAGTACCCCGTAACATTTCATCAATCAAAAAGTAAACCTTCTGGTCGCTTTCTAAAGCCTGCAACAAGAGCTGCAACCGGTCGAGTTCAGCTTTAAAGGTCGAGGTACTTTCGTTCAATGAATCTTTAATGCGCATATAACTAATGATAGTCATGCAGGATACCTTCATTGATTTGGCGCAAACGGGTGCGCCTGCTAATGCCAGCACCGTATTTATACCCAACGTTCTCAAAAAAGTACTTTTGCCGGCCATGTTTGAGCCAGTTATAATATCAATTTTAAACGCATCATTTAATTCGAAACTGTTTTCTACCCGGGTTTTAATATTAATTAATGGGTGCGCAATACTTTGAGCGTTTAGGGTGTAGCCATTCCCATCAGCAATTTCTGGCGTTGCCCAATAGGGATAATTGATACTTACTCCTGCCAAACTGATCAATGCCTCAAACTGGGCCAATGCGCTAAATGCATCCTGCAGCGTTTTATCGTTGGTACGCTTCCAATTCTCTATGGCCATAACCTGCTGTATGTTCCATAGCAAAAAAGCGTTTAGTAAAAAGTCGACCGCTATGTTTAAACGCATATTTAAATTATTGATCAACCCGGAAAGTTTTTTTATGCGCGTAGAAACCGAGCCGCCGGCTTCATTTTTAACCATCGCCCAAAGTTCACGGCAATAAACTGATTCAAAGCTTTCGGCTTCTATCTTCTTAAAAACTTCGGCATACATGGCTAATGTCTTACCCAACCGGCCCGCAATCAGATCGGCTTTATCAATATATTCGCTATTAGACGATGTTATCCTGTTATTTATCAACAAAACAACCCCGATAAAGTATTTGGCATCAGGCAAAAAAAACGCGGCAAATATTATTGTCAGCAAAAAAAAAGGGGCTAATTTGCAATAGATACTCAAAAATTTTTCGTGAGGCATATTAATTACCAGCGGCAGATACGCAAACAGCTGCCTCAGCTGATTTTTATCCTGTTTAACAGCAAAAAGAGCAATAGCCTGAAAATCCACTTTCCAATCTTTTTTATTGGTCAGTTCCTTAACTGCTTGCTGCCTTTTCAAGATAGTTTCTTTAGATGCTGGCTCATTTAACCATGCAGCCAGTTGCTCAACTCCCGCTACAGTTGCAGCCCGGTTAATTAGCTGGAACAACGAAGCTTGCCCAAATATATCCAAATCGGAAGTGTAATAATGTTTTTCGTTTTGAAACTCATTACCATTATTGTAAATATTTGACCGGGTAAGTATACTCGCTATCTCGTTCTCATTAACTTTTTTTAAGCTATGGAAGTATTCCCGCCGCTTTTCAAATTCGCTTTGTTTAGATACCAGCCACCCAAACAATATAATAAATAACAATACTGATAACCCAAGCATCCCATAATTGTTGTTCACCGCGGCTACCACAATAATCAGTATCAACAGTAAAAAAGCACCAAGCCTAATAAAAGAATAGGTATTAACCAACTTGTTATAACTGGCAGCCTGCGCATGGGCAAAGGCAATTTTATGCTCGTAGCTTTGAATAATATCCCCGTTCATTGGCTGTATATTTATGGCAAATTAAAGTGAAATTGACGGGTTATTCTCAAATATTCGTTCTTTTGTTATAAATGAAGATCACTTTACTAACAGTTGGTAAAACCGAAGATGCCTATTTGAAAGATGGCATCGATAAATTTTTGAAACGCCTTAAACATTATGTCAAGTTTGAGCTAACAGAATTACCCGAATTAAAGAACACAAAAGCCATGAGCCAGGAGCAGCAAAAGGCTAAAGAGGCCGAACTGCTGTTTAAAAACATCACATCAACAGATCATGTAATATTACTCGATGAGGGAGGTATTGAGTTATCATCAGTAAAATTTGCTGATATGCTCAACAAAAAAATGGTTGCCTCTATACAAAACCTTGTTTTTATTATTGGGGGGCCTTATGGTTTTGATGATAGTATCTATAAACGCGCTAATGATAAATTATCCCTATCCCGCATGACCTTCTCCCACCAAATGGTACGCTTGTTTTTTGCAGAACAAGTTTACAGAGCATTTACTATTCTAAAAGGCGAGCCTTATCATCATCAATAGCCTATATTGATTATAAGTTTAATCCACTATCTTTGAAACATGTCAGGTCATCATAGCATTCATTCTCATAGTCACGACCATGGTCATGGTTTTGGCCACCATCACCACGACCATACGCCAAAGATCGACCATATTAATACCGCATTTGTTGTAGGCATCATTCTCAATTCCGCATTTGTGATCATTGAGATCGTAACTGGTTTAATCAGTGGCTCGCTATCGCTATTAACCGATGCCGGCCATAATTTAAGCGATGTTGCCAGTCTGGCTTTGGCTCTATTGGCTTTTAAACTTTCTAAAGCAGGGTCAAATAAAAAATACACTTATGGTTATAAACGCTCAACTATTGTAGTATCATTATTAAATGCATCTGTTTTATTAGCGGGTATCGCCATAATAGTTTACGAAGCTATCAACCGCTTTATGCATCCGGTAAATGATATGCCAGGTGCAACCATAGCTTGGGTAGCCTTTATAGGTATTGGGGTTAATGCATTTACTGCCTGGCTTTTTACCCGCAGTGGCGACAAGGATAAAGACCTAAATGTAAGAGGTGCCTATATGCATATGGCTATTGATGCCATTGTATCGCTGGGTGTAGTTATATCGGGCATTGTAATTTATTTTACGCATTTATTTTGGATAGATAACGTAGTAAGTTTAATTATAGCCATTGTTATTTTAGGTGGTACATGGAGTTTGCTTAAAGATAGTTTAAGGCTATCACTTGATGGCGTACCTAAAGAATTGAATATAGAAACGATCAAGCTAGAGCTACTGAAAGTTAAGGGCGTTGTAGATGTGCATCACGTGCATGTTTGGGCCTTGAGTACAACCGAAAATGCGCTTACTGCTCACCTTGTTGTCAACGAGGCTCACATGGCAGAATTTGACCAGATCAAGCACGAACTTCGCCATAAATTAGAACATCTGGAAATTAACCATAGCACTTTTGAGCCTGAGTTTAGCAATGAAAAATGCGTGCAACTGGATTGTTAAATAGTTGATCCTGAAACCAACAAATTTACGGGTAAGTAGTTGTTAATTAAAACACCTGCTTATGAAACCTTTAGAAGAATGCATAGAAGCCTGCCTTAGCTGCCTCAAAGCATGCGAAATATGCGCCACCAAATGCATAGAAATGGGCGAAAGTGAACAAGCGGCTTGTATTAAAAACTGCCGTGATTGTGCCGATATTTGCAACTTATGCATCAAGTGGCTCAGCCGCCAGTCAAAATTTGCCGAGGATCTATGTGAACTATGCGCCAGAATATGCGAAGCCTGCGCTATGGAATGTGACAGACATGCCGATATGCACGAGCATTGCCGCCGTTGTGCCGAGGCTTGCCGCCGTTGTGTAGTAGCTTGCAGAAAGTAACTGTAAAAAGAAAAAGACAGGCGTATTACTCCGTCTTTTTCTTTTTAACTACTTTATTTTTAGGCTTTTCTATTTCAACAGGAACTTCCGGTGCAGGTGTTTCTACAACTTCTTCTGCAACCGATTGACCTTCAGCAATAGCAACAGGCTCCTCGTTAAATAAAGGCATATCTTTAAGATGGTTATACCACCCGATAATTTTTTTCATATCAGATGCATATACCTTTTCCTCGTCATGGTCTGGGGCTACTTCCCTAAAAAATGGTCTAAGTTTATTGGCATCTTTAATATCCGGAACGCTTGAAGCTGATTTCATCTGTTCAAAAACATCTTTCAATTTCAGATCTTCATCCGTACCAAAAATGGTTATTTCATCCAGCGCAGCAAGTTTGGCCGTAGTTAAATTGGCTACCAGCTTAATTTTTTTCTCATCAAGGCTTTCCAAAATAAAACCTGTTTTATTTTGAGCTAGGGCTTTCCATAAGCCCGGTTTACCTGATACTGATACAATTCCGTGTAAATTCATAACTATGCATATATAAGCGTACAGTATAGCTTTTTAAGATAACTGTACGCTATGCTTAAAATTTAATCTTCAATAACTTCAATACCCAGTATTTTATCCCCTTGGCGAATATCATCAACAAGATCAACGTTTTCAACAACCTTGCCAAAGCAGGTGTGATTTCTATCCAGGTGTGCAGTATTTGTACGGCTATGGCAAATAAAGAATTGTGATCCGCCAGTATTGCGCCCGGCATGTGCCATTGATAATACACCACGGTCATGATATTGATTCTCGCCAGTTAATTCGCAGTCGATGGTATATCCGGGGCCACCGCTACCTGCCTTATGGGCGGTATCCGGCGATTTAGAGAATGGGCATCCACCCTGTACCATAAAATCAGCGATCACACGATGAAATGCAATGCCATTATAAAAGCCTTCTTTAGCTAGTTTTTTAAAATTCGCTACAGCTTTAGGGGCATCTTTCTCGTAAAACTCTACGGTCATGTTACCTTTTTCAGTTTTAATTATCGCTTTACTCATTTTTTAAATTTAGTTTGTTTTCGATAGGTTATTAAGATGGCTTCGCCGTTCCTTTTTTAATTTCTGAGCGGCAAAGTTAATAAAAAAGACCAAACGTTAAAGCTTATGTAACTAAGTAGGCATGTGTTTCAAAAAACCTGTTGCCAGATGTTTTTAAATCATAATAGCATTTGCATTTATTCGTTATTTTTGAACATGAAGTATCTTCTAAAACTAGCTTTAGCTTTAACCTTTTTTATTTCACCGCTCCTATGTAAAGCCGCATCTATCCTCATACCGATGGACGAAGCGCAAAAAGATCATTTAAAATCGTACGGGATAGCTTTTTGGACCTTGAAAAATGGTGAAGAAGTTAACTGGCTGCTTAATTACCGGGGCGGCAGTTTTATGATAAAATATGATCAACGGGTTGAAAACGAATGTAAAATACGAGGAGTAAGTTATGAAGTATTAGCTGATGCAAAAGTTAATGCCATAATTACCGAAGTAAGCGACCCTTCTGTTAACATGGATATAGTTAAATTACAAAAAGCACCTAAAATGGCGGTTTATTCGCCTAAAAATAAGTTACCATGGGATGATGCGGTAACATTGGTTTTAAAATACGCGGAAATACCTTACGACGTGGTTTACGATGAAGAAGTGATACAAGGCAATTTACCAAAATACGACTGGCTGCATCTGCACCACGAAGACTTTACTGGGCAGTATAGCAAATTTTATTCAAGCTTTAGATATGCCGCCTGGTATACCGATGATGTTAAGGGACAGGAAGCTACTGCTCATAAACTAGGCTTTAAAAAAGTATCGCAAATGAAACTGGCCGTGGCCCAGCATATCCGCAAGTTTTGTGCCGGCGGTGGGTTCTTGTTTGCGATGTGTTGTGGAACGGATACTTTTGATATTGCGCTGGCTTCGGCAAATACTGATATCTGCGAAAGCATGTTTGATGGTGATGGTATTGACCCAAATGCGCAATCAAAACTCGACTTTAATCAAACTTTTGCTTTTCAAAACTTTTCGCTGGATTTGAATCCTTTGTCGCACCAGTTTAGCAACATTGATGTAACCCAAAACCGGCAGGTTGAACGAACCAGAGATTTTTTTACCCTGTTTGACTTTTCGGCTAAATGGGATGTAGTACCTAGTATGCTTACCCAAAATCATGACAAAGTAGTTAAAGGCTTTATGGGGCTAACCACCGCTTTTAATAAAAACATGATTAAACCGGGTGTAACCATTATGGGCGAAATGAAAACCAATAACGAAGCCCGCTATATTCATGGCGAATATGGCAAGGGCCAATGGACCTTTTATGGCGGGCACGACCCGGAAGATTATCAACATATAGTTGGAGACCCTCCAACAGATCTCAGCCTTCACCCAAATTCTGCCGGGTACCGGCTGATATTGAATAATGTATTATTCCCTGCTGCCCGTAAGAAAAAACAGAAGACATGAGCCATTGCCAGATATTGAACTAAACATTTAACAAAACCCCAATTAGGCAATGGTGTTTCTAATTATAAAAATGCCAGAGTACACCAAATTTCAATATCGAGCTTGGCATTGGGTATCTGTTTACGGTATAATATCCGTTACTAAATAACCCCTGATTTAGATAATCATATTGCAGAAGAAGGTTAGTACGTTTTAATGTAGCCTTAATAAATATGGCGCCTATTGGGTACGATGAAAATTTTATAGCGGGCCCGTTATAAAACTCACCAAGGCCCACAGCGTATGATGGAGCTATATAAGGCGTATTGTACCGAACGTTAATTCCTATATTGGTATTGAGCACATTAAATAATAGTTTACCGTAGTATAAACTGGTATAGGTATATAGCTCCGGCGTGCGTAACGTGTTTTGATAATCAGTTTTTTGATAAACAATAAAATTGTCAAAATGCCATCTGCCTAAAGTTATATTTTTACTTACACTCACTTTTAACAGATTTATTGGCGTTGTTAACTGGCTTGGGGAGGCATCATTACCGCCAGATGGCGCATCAAAATACACGTAATTATTGATTAAAAAATACTCTGCCTTAATATCAAACTGGTATTTGTTATTAATATAGTTGAATGAAGCAGAAGTAGTTTTGACGTTTTTAAAATTATTTGTCCATATAAAGTGATTGGAAACCCAATGCGTATAAATTAGCGGTGGAGATGTATTTTGTGTGTAGGCCTCCAATATGATCTTCCCGATCTTATCCCCGGCAGATACGTTGAGTTTAGCATCGTACAAGTAATTGCCAAAATCCCGTCCCAAAACAATTTGTTGAAAATCGGCATCTAGCCCCATACGGTCGCTAAATCGATATCCTAGCTTGGCTTTTAAAGTTATATCCTGAAAAGTAGAAGCTTGCTTTTGATCTATCTGAGGTAAACCCGTTAGTTGGAACCCCTGAGTTGTTAAGGTATCACGTACGTATTGATCGTATTTATAATAGTCGTGTTTGATACCCAAATCCAGCTTCAATTCATTTTTAACAAAATTTACAGATTTCCCCCTGAGGTAAAAGCTGTATGAAAATTCATTTTGAACATGCAGCACGGCCAACGAATCACGCGATACAGCCTTATCAAAATAATAATCCGGAAAGATTTTATAATTATCAATATCATCCTGCAAAAACTTGTATTTCCGTACATTATAAAACAGCGTATAAGCTATCCTTTGGGTAGGCAATATTTTAGCGTCAGCATTGTTACTGCTTAAGCTGTCAATTCGGCCCAGATAATAAAATTGTTTAATGTATACACCATTATCCCGCAAATTATCACGGGTGTTATTCAGCCTGATACCTTCACCGGATGATAATAGACTAGGGTTACTAAAAATCGATTCATTCAATAGCGATCCATTTTCGGGCGATTTTAAGTTGTTAAAAAACGCGTTACCTAAAATATTATAACGCTTATTTTTTGATTCATACCAGCTAAAAATGGCAGCACTTAAATGATCGGGTTTTTGACGCGGATATAACCCTTGCGATCCAATCCGGTTATAATTAAATCCAATATTCCAGTTAGGTTTAATATTTTGTGTATGGAACAATTTAAACAATTGCTCAATTTGCCCTCCTGTAACTAAATACAAGCTTGTTATTGGCACGCGTGCGCGGTAATATTGTATATCCTGCGGATGTAACATGTAGGCATCTAAAAAATGTTGCCCTACATCAAAACCAATCGTTTTATCCGGCTCAAAAAGTAAATTACGCTCTGCTAGGCCCAGGTTACCCAATCCTATTTTTGGGCTGCGGGGCTGGTATAAAACACTGTAATTTTCAAAATTTGTTAAGCTTGTATCTAATGGGAAAACCTGTGTACTATCATCCAATAAACGCTCATTGGTTACCTTTATAAATTTAGCGGTAAAAACAACCGTGTCCTTTTTTTTATTCTCACGTTTACGTAAGGTATCAATCATCTGATCGTCTGATAAAGGGCGTGCCGCGGTGGTTGTATCACGCATTCGGTTTAAATTGGGCTGTTGCTGCCCCGGATAACCTGTACCTGAGGGTTGTTGCGGGTTAAACTGCCCAAACGTAACTTTTGCCCCAAAACAAAGCAATAGTATAAAAATATATTTAAGCCTTTTTGTAATCAAAGCGCGGTTATCAATTCTTTAAGTATCAGCGTTAATTTAGGTTCAGCAGCGTAGGCAACCGCAAGTATTTCGTCTACAGATACCGGTGTAAGTATTTCCGGAAAACCTTCGTCTGTTAAAACAGAAATAGCAAAAACTGGTAAACCCATATGGTTGGCTACAATAACTTCGGGTACGGTACTCATACCAACGGCGTCACCTCCTATAATCCGCAAAAAGCGGTATTCGGCTTTGGTTTCTAAGTTTGGCCCCGTAACTGATACATAAACACCTTTATGGCATACTATATTGTTACTGGCAGCAATTTTTAATGCTTTATCGATCAGCGTTTTTTTATACGGCTCGCTCATATCCGGGAAACGAGGGCCTAATTCATAATTATTATTGCCAATTAGTGGGTTATGTGGCTGTAAATTAATATGATCCTCAATCACCATCAAATCGCCTTTTTTGAAATCAGGGTTTAAAGAACCACTCGCGTTTGAAACAAACAAAGTTTTTATACCCAACATTTTCATAACCCTTACCGGGAAAGTAATTTGTTGCATGCTATACCCTTCATAATAATGCAGCCGCCCTTGCATAGCCACAACATTTTTACCTACCAGCCTGCCAAATATCAATTTACCTGAATGAAACTCCAGCGTTGAAATAGGAAAATCAGGAATGTTGGAATACATCATCTGTTTTTCGATTTCTATTTCTTTAACTAAACCGCCTAAACCTGTACCTAATATAATCCCTACCTCGGGTTCAAAATCGCCAATACGACTTTTTATATAATTAGTGGTTTGTTGTATGTTCTCTAACATAGTTTATTGTTAATTGATCAAATTGATTGCCGTTAGCTAAAAACGTTACAGCTATAGGCATCACCAAAAACGGCATCTGTTTAACAAGCGGTAGTAGTTCTTGTTCTCGCAAACGTTGCGCATCTTTTTCTGTTGTAACTATTATTTTTTTTACCGCGGCACAAGCATTAAACTCATCAGCAAGTTTAGCAATATTTTTTAAGGTATATTGATGATGATCCGGATAATTATGATGAATTATCTGTTTGGTATTCCTTTTTATTTGATTTATTAATGGTGTTGGGTTAGCAATCCCGGTTAATAAAAAAACCACTGCATTTTCCTCAATTACTTTATCTGCATTTATGCCATCAATAGTTTGCAGGGCATTGTAACTAATACAGGTAAAAAATATTTGTTGTTTGGGATATAGCCGTAGCCTTAATTGTATCTCTTGTTGCTGTTTTACAGTTAAATATTCGGGGCATTTGGTTACCATGATGATATCAGCGCGCTTACGGCCAGCAAAAGGTTCGCGCAAATTTCCGGCGGGCAACAATAATTGAGGCTCAAAAACCCGGCTGTAATCAAATAACAAAATACTGAGCCCTGGTTTAACTGCCCTGTGCTGATAGGCATCGTCCAATATAATTAATTCATGATTATCCTTTAGTTGGTTTATTCCATAAACACGGTCTTCGCATACGCTTACGGTAATATCCGGAAATTTTTGCTTGAACTGGGCCGGCTCATCACCTAGCTGCCGGGCAGTTGAAATATCAGTGGCGGCAATTAAAAAGCCCTGGGTTTGCCGGCCATATCCACGACTAAGGATTGCCAATTTATAATGGCTCTTAAACAAACGGATCATGTATTCCGCCATTGGACTTTTGCCTGCTCCGCCAACATCAAGGTTACCTACTGCTATTATTGGTATATTAAACACCGTGCTTTTTAATATACCCGCATTGTAACACCCATTACGAATGAGAATCGCGCATCCGTACAGTAATGAAAAAGGCCATAAAAACCAGCGTAGGTATTTTAACATATCAGCATGTAAAGATACAAAACAGCGTTGAAGCCCGGTTTAAATAACAGCATTGTATTTAAATTATTTTATAGCAAAAGGCTGTGGTTTTTACTTCTTATAATCATTTAAAAACATGACCGGCATCATGGCAGGGTATTAACAGCTTTATCATATTTGTTAAAACCCATTAAGATGGAAAACAAACCGATTAAACGAAGTAAGTATTTGGTAGCACTTTCCAGCGATCATCACTTTGGATTGTTGTTTTGCTCGAAAATCAAAAGCGGGCTGGACAACAATGTAGAACTCAATCGGATAGAAACGTACATTAATTATTTTGCCGAACATCACTTAAAAGCGCATTTTAATCAGGAAGACGAATTGCTGTTTAATAAGATTGATGATGGGCTTTGCTATCAGGCAAAAGCGGAGCATCGGATGTTAATTGAGCGGTTAAATAGATTGAATTATTATGAAAATGAAGAAGCCCGGGATTATACTTTATTTGCGGAATTGCTGATCAAACATATTCGCTTTGAAGAAAGAATATTATTCCCGCATTTGGAAAACGTTATGCCATTATCCATTTTACATAACGTGTGTGGTTTTTTAACGCAGCAACATCAAGTGCCCTTTAACGATAACTATCCAGATGAATTTTGGAAAAAACAAGCCAATGCTTGAAATCAACACCGATATTTGCATTGTAGGCGCGGGCCCGGTAGGGTTATTTGCTGTTTTTGAAGCCGGCTTGCTAAAAATGCGCTGTCATTTAATTGATGTACTTACACAAGTGGGTGGCCAGTTAACTGAAATTTATCCTCAAAAACCAATCTATGATATTCCAGGATATCCCGAAATAAGCGCGCAAGAATTAATTGACAAATTAATGAAGCAAATAAAACCATTTCAACCTGGTTTTACATTAGGCGAACGTGTAGAAACGGTAACATCTGAACCCGACAGTTCCATTATTGTTAAAACCAATAATACAACAATAAAATGCCAGGCTTTAGTAATAGCTGGTGGCTTAGGGTGCTTTGAACCCCGTAAACCTAATATTGATCGGTTGATTGAATTGGAAGGCAAGGGAGTGGCTTATATGATAAAGGATCCCGAAATGTTACGTGATAAGGAAGTTGTAATAGCCGGAGGGGGAGATTCGGCACTTGACTGGGCCTTGTTTTTAACACCTATAGCTGCCAAAGTAACATTGATCCATCGGGGTGATACTTTTAGAGGTGTGCCGGATTCCGCCGAAAAGGTTTTTAGATTAGCGAAGGATGGTAAAATCAATTTAATTCTTCAGTCCAATATAATAGCACTAAACGGCGACGAGCACTTGCAGTCGGTTTCAGTTTTGGCAGGCAATAATGCACTTACAACAATACCTGCTGACTACTTTATCCCTTTGTTTGGGCTAAGCCCCAAACTTGGGCCAATAGCTAAATGGGGGCTTGATATTGATAAATCAGCAATTGAAGTAAACACTGTAGATTTCTCTACCAATATTGATCGCATTTATGCTATTGGAGATATTAATACCTATCCGGGTAAGCTAAAATTGATTTTATGTGGGTTTCATGAAGCTGCCCTAATGGCGCAGAGTGCTTTTAAGTACGTCTATCCGGATAAGAAATTGAGCTTTAAATATACTACCGTATACGGTATCCCATCTTTTTAACGATGATTGAAATTACTATTGAAGATAGCACCGGCAAACAAACCATTTTAGATATACCAACAGATATCAATTTAAGCCTGATGGAAGTTTTGAAAGCCGCAGATTATGCTATTTTGGCCACCTGCGGCGGAATAGCATTATGTGCCACTTGTTGTGTACAAGTAGTAAAAGGTATGGAGCGGCTTCTGCCGCCCAATAATTCTGAAATGGATATGCTGGATGTTTTGCCAAATGCCAATCAATCTAGCAGACTTGCCTGCCAGTTAAGGATAAATAAAGAAATGGATGGGATGATTTTCCGGATCGCTGGAAAAGATTAAACGTTGTAACTGTATTCCATCAAAAAAATCAAAGGTCTTTCTTTTTGAAAATCCTCAAGGCAATTAATAACGGGGTTACTATCCAAACCAATTGCATTATCAATGAAAAAACAATGCCTTGGCCACTGCCAAAAAACTGTTGATATAAGGCCCCCGTATAACCCATTAAAGCTGATATATCCAGTTGAAGCAGGATGAGTATCCGTGCAAGGTCAATGGGATTTAGCGCTGTTAAAAAAATCATCACTTTTTCTAGCGGGTAATCTGAAAAACAGAATAGAAAAAGTAATACCAGACCATCAAATATAATAGAACAATAAAACCAAATCATTAATGCCAGTCCGATACCTTTAGCTTTATCACGGGTAAGGGTGCAGGTTAGAAAAGCGAGCGAAACAAAACTTAATGTTAACAACGCACCCGATGCCATTAAAGTTAACCCGGTTACAGAAAATGCAAATATTAAAACCGGAATGCATATGCCTACAAAAAAAGCAGACATAATAGCACTACTAATCCCTATAAATTTCCCTAATAATATGGTTTGCCTGCTAATAGGTTGAGATACGAGCAATTCGGTAAACTCAGTAGCATTAAAATAATAAGTGGTTGCGTAAACAATGCTTACCAGCGGCACAATGATCATCATTACTGTTGTGATACTTACCAAGCCCTTAGTTACGTCGGCATCAGTCATGAAAATGGTTAAGCTGATAGCCATTAATAGCAAAGTATAGGCAATAATTACCTTACTTCTTATAATATCCAGGATAATATATTTCGCGATTTTTAACATTTAACAACTTAAAATTTTGGTTAATACTTTACCCAGTTTTAGTTCGCCTGTTTCTTCTTTCAAGTCCTGTAAAGACTTATAAAATTTAATTTGTCCTTCAAAAAGATACATCACCTTATCAGAAATTTCATCCGCTTCGCTCATGATATGTGAAGTGATCAGAATTAATTTACCTTTAGATCTTTCATCCAATATTTTTTCTTTAAGATATTCTGCCGCAATTGGGTCAAGGCCCGCAGTAGGCTCGTCTAAAATAAGCACGTCCGGATTGAACATAAAAGCCAAAGCCGCGCTTACTTTTTGCAACGTCCCCCCGGATAAGGTATGCATGGTTTTATGAAACATGTTTTCAAGGTGGTAAGCCTTTAACAGGTCGGTATCTAAAGCGGTTTTTTCTTGTCTGATGTCCATAATCATCTCAAACAACTGCCCAATTTTCATATTATCAGGATAATGACCAATTTGGGGCATATAGCCAATATGCTTTTTATAGGCAAAAGTATTAACAACCTGCTTGCCGCTAAATAAAATCTCGCCACAGTCCGGGATCACCATTCCGAGAATGGTTTTAATCAGCGTTGTTTTGCCTGATGCATTTGGCCCGAGGATAGAAACAATATTACCGATTTCAAAACTGCAATCTATACCCTTTAATACCTCTAAACGGCCAAATTTTTTTTTAAGCCCCCGAATTTCAATTATCTTTTCCATGGTTTCATTCTGGGTTTTTCGTCTTTTACCGATTCTGGTGTAACCGAGGGTATAGCCCTTTCTACCTTATCCAGCAGATTTACAATAAAACTCCTCATCAGCATAACGCTTTGCGGAATTTTCTCTATGATTTGCGCGTACAGGCTGATTGGCCTATAGGGGATGTCGCCTATGCCATCTTTGTTTAAATCATATCCTTCGTATTTATCCCAATAATTATTATTAAAATAATTGTGTTTTAGCGTGCCATTGGTAGTTACATCAAATGAGTTCCCCTTAAAATTATTTTGCGTAAAAGTATTCTTGTCGCAACTTGCCAATACCCTTATGCCCCACCCGTTTGACTGGAAGTTGTTGTTAGTTATGTTGATGCGATCTGAGCCTTCCATATAAACCCCGGTTGTGTTACGTATAAAACGGTTACCCTCAATTTGGCTGTCAGAAATTTCTTTAAGCAATAAGCCATAAATAGAGCTCCCCCAGTTTTCGATAAACAGATTATTTAACATTTTAATGCGCCTGGTATACATTACAGATACGCCCGATCCATTATTTTTGAAGGTATTGTGCCGGTAAATATCATCGTCAGAAAACATGAAATGCATACCATAACGGATGTTTTTTTCGCTGAAATTATCTTCAATAAGGCTCTTTTTTGCAAATTCAAAATAGATCCCGTCGCGGTGCCGGGTAACATAATTCCCTTTTATAAAAATGTATTTGCATTTCCAGAGATGGATGCCGTTGCCTGAGTTTTCCTGGTTGTTTGAGCCGGTTAAATGGTTATGCAATACCTGGATGTGTTTTGAGTCGGATAGGTAGATGCCAAAAAAGTTGTTTCGTAAAATGTTATTACTGATAATAACGTACGCTACATTGTTTAACCGGATGCCTGCGTAATCTCGCATGGAACCTGTTTTAGAATTTTGAATAATAAAGCCATCAAATTTAACATGACTAGCGGTAATGGTTACCACCTCTTCATGGAAACGAGCGTCTAACACAGGAGCATTTTCTCCTAAAATTGTAAGTTCTTTATTAATCAACGTATTCTCAGATACATATATTCCCTTTTTAACGATGATGGTATCTCCGGAGTTAGCTATTTTAATAGCAGCCTTTAATGATGAAATAGTAGTTTTAGGAGCTACAATAATGGTTTTTGCTAAAACCGATACCGGCAGCAATAAAAAAATATATAGTTTAAAAAATATCCATCTCATGGGTGCCTTTGGTTACCTCGTTTTTAGCATTTCGGGCCAATTGTATAGTTTAGCGGTTTTACTATCAATCGCTGTAGTTGCTCGTTCTTTAGATATAAAGGCAGCAAGGTTACCGCCCATGGGCGATTTGAATATGCCATCCGAAAGAAAGTAGCAATTTTGGGCATTAACTAAAACCCCAGGTTTATTATAGGTGCAAACTAAAAAAATAGTGTTCTGATCCGCAGCTATTTGGGGTTCAGTTTTCAAATAGGCCGCCATACATTCTGCAGCGTCAAACTTAAAAACCTTTCCTTTTGGAGTAACTATTTCAGCAGCAAACCTTTTGTCCATTATTGTCATTCTGCAATGCGCACAAGCATCCTTTCCATATTGAATAGGTTGTGGTTCACGGCTACACGACACTATTAAAAAAAGCACAGCAATTGCAAAAAGGGCTAATATTTTCATTTTAGTTTATGTGGTGATAAGCGAAATTCACTAAATAAAGATACCGCTACCAGCAGTCCACTTAATCCCACTAAAATCCCTCCCGTGTCCGGTAACGATCCGGCGGTAAAGTTGAGCAGTTGCTTGTAGCCAACAAGTGGTGGCTGATAATTCATACCCTCAACCTTTATAGCCGCGTGCGGGTTTAAATTATGCCCATAATTATATTCCCACATATAAAAATCGGCAAACCCTAACATCGCAAATAGGCATAGACTAATAAACCATATGCGTAAAAGCTTGCGGCTGTTGATGAAAACTGTAATAAAACCCGTCAGAATGATCAGACCGAAAATATAAGGTAGGATTTTAAATTCTGAAAAATCGTCCGCTTTGATAAATTTCATGCCGATATAGTGGTTAAGCCCATTGATCTGTTCAATATTTCCAGATAAGCCATTAAGTGATATTTTCATCTCAAGACCTTCGGGATATTGTGGCGCATCCAGCAAAATATGCCATAAAGGAATAAAATAAGCACTTATCATCAACATTGCTCCAATAATGATCATTATTCTGGATGAAAGTTTCATAATAATTAGGGATAAAAAGTGTATCGCGATATAGAGAAGCGCGATACACTTGTGGCAAATATTATTGAGTTACGGGGTTGTTACCGATTGAAAATTTTAATGGAACTTTTGAATCTGCAGTAGACACTCTGAAATAGCCTTGCATTTCCTGATGGAGCGCAGAACAAAAGTCGGTGCAGTAAAAAGGCACTATACCAACCCGTTCCGGGTTCCATTTTAAGGTCATGGTTTCTCCTGGCATAATCAATAGTTCAGCGTTATTTGCCCCCTTGATAGCAAATCCATGAGGTACATCCCAGTCTTGTTCCAGGTTGGTTACGTGTACATAAACATCATCGCCAAGTTTTATCCCTTCAATATTATCCGGAGCGAGGTGCGAGCGGATAGCCGTCATGTAAACATCAACTCTGCTCCCGGTTCTAACCACTTTGGCGTCTTTCTCCATACGGGTAACATAGGGGTTTTTGTTGTCTTCCAGTTTAAAAAACTTTACCTGATTTTTAAGGATCTTCTCGGCCGGGATAGCCTGTGCATAATGTGGTTCGCCAATGGTTGGAAAATCGAGCAACAGTTTCATCTTATTTCCAGAAATATCGATCAGCTGGCATGCCTGTGCTAATTCGGGGCCGGTTGGCAAATACCTGTCTTTTGTGATTTTATTTAAAGATAGCAAATACTTACCGTAAGGTTTCTTTGAATCGCCACCAGGGATACATAAATGTCCGGGAGAATAAAATGAAGGTATCCTGTCAATAATTTCCAGGTTTTCTATCTTCCATTTTACAACTTCTGATGATACAAACATGGTGGTATAGGCAAAGCCCTTACCATCAAACTCGGTATGCAACGGGCCCAAACCCGGTTTTTTTACTTCGCCATGCAAAACTGCTTCGTATTTCAAAACGGGCAAATTACCGGATATTTTTCCTTCGAATTGCTTTTTGTCTATCGCGTCAAGCATCTTTTTAAACGAAAAAACAGGAATAACGGCGGCAAGCTTTCCACTCGCCACAATATATTCGCCATCAGGGGTTACATCAACACCATGCGGAGATTTTGGACAAGGGATATAATACACTAAACCCGGAAACTGAGTAACATCCAATATTTGTGTCTCTTTCTCCATCGTTGAGGTTGCCATATGCGTACTTTCGTTATATACATTATGGGCGTATTTGGCTGCGATCTTCGTTCCTTTGCCGGCCTTAATCAGCTCTTCAGCCTTTTTCCAGTTTACGGCCATCACATAATCTTTATCCCGCTGACTGGCATTTACTTCCAGCAGCGTATGCGCCTGTTCTGTATTGTAACAAGTAAAGAATATCCAATCGTGTGATGGGCCTTTTCCGGCGTGGGCCAAATCATAATTAAACGGTGGCACTATAAGCTGGAACGCCAGATTCATGGTTCCTTTATCCTTATCTACCTTAACAAAAGATACCGCGCCTTTAAAGTTTTCTTTATAACTGTCTATCGGGACATCGTTTTTTGTATAATCCAAAGGCTGACTAAAACGGGTATTCCCAACTACGTATTCTGTGTTTTCGGTACAGAAAGGCGAGGCATGATTGCCACCAATATTTGGCAGTTCCAATATCTCCGCAGTTTTGAATGTGGCCAGGTCAATCCGGGCGATGCGGGGCGTATTATTGCCGTTAATAAATATCCATCTGCCGTCATCTTCGCCATTGGTTTTTGATAACTCGGGATGGTGAGAATCATCCCAGGGTACAAACCCATGCGAAGTATTTAACATTGGTTTGGTTTCTTCAGTATAACCATATCCGTTTTCGGGATTTTGCGAGAACACCGGGATAACTTTTAGCAACCGCCCTGACGGTAACCCGTATGCTGCAATCTGACCGCTAAAACCACCAGATAAAAAAGCATACAGTTCATCATACTTGCCCGGAGCTACGTAAACTTTTTGTGCCGCATCAGCATCTATTGATGCCCCAACTTTACCCGGTTTGCACGAAGATGTAAATAGAGATGCCAACATAACTGATGTTAACAGAATAAGTGTATTGTATGAACGTTTCATGAGATGTACTTTAAATGCGGTTATTTGATTGAGTCGTTTTTTCTAAAAAATTCCAGTATCTGCCGTGTTTCATCGTCCGACACATTTTGAAAGGTCATTTGGGTTAGGTGTTTCTCCAATAAGGCTTTGCCTATGGGGTCTTTCTGTTCCATTTCAATGGGATTAGTAATCTGATTCATCACCCACTCCGGTGTGCGCCTTTCTGTAATGCCCTTTAACCCCGGGCCCACAATTTTTTGATCGGTAGTTTTATGACAGGCAGAGCATTTGGCAGCGAATATAGCCTTACCCTTTTCGGCCATTGAAGCATCAATTGGCCCTAGCTGAACTGATGTAAATTTTCCGACCCCCTTACTTTCACTTTTCGCATTAAGGTCTATAACCGGGGTTTCAGTAGTTGTTGCTGTGGCTTTTGAAGAAGAATCTTGCGACGACGAATTTGACTGCCCCCCTCCACATGCGTATAAAAAAGTAATACATCCTAATATTAAAGCGGAGATAAGATTTTGTAGTTTTTTCATGTTCTTTCTTTGTAATTAATATTTTCAAAACTATAGGTAAATAGTTGAGCCATAAATGATGCTTCTTACTATAAAGTATGATATATATCATATGATAGTATCTAATCCTTTGTCAATTTTGCTGTATTATGTTAAATCAATACCGGTTTACATCGTTTTTTAATGAACACATTGCCACCTGTTATTTAATACCATACAGCTATGTTAATTAATGCGTATACCCGGATTAAGGATCTTTTAGATTTTAACCAGGAAGAGGTTATCAATACATTAATAAAGCTTAACAAGAATTTTTCTAAGCTTAAAAACCCCCTATTGCGTAATTTATTTGCCCGTAGAATTACCATTGCGGATGCTTGTAAAATTGCTAATTGCCCTATTTCCGCATTTATGAGCAGCATGCAGCAGATTGGTTTTGTGGTTGATCCGCAAAAAATAAATGAACAAAAAATCAGCACCGAACCATTTAAAAAGTACGCGCATATTATAGAACTAGATGTACGCCCCGTACTGGCAAAAAATCAAGATCCGCTAAAAACCATTTTGGATCATATCAATAAACTGGAAGCGGGGCAACGTTTAAAACTGATCAACACATTTGAACCAATACCTCTTATTCATTTGCTAGCCGAAAAAGGATTTTGCAGCCATACGGAATTTACAGCTAACGAAATAGTTTACACTTATTTTGAAAAAGATAGTACGACAGATCAAAAGATCGTTGAAACCCACCCTGCTATACTTCTGAATAATGAAGATAAGTTTGATGAAACGTTAACCAAATTTACGCCCAATCATATTAAATATATTGACGTAAGGGCACTCGAAATGCCTAAACCCATGCTTTTGATTATTGAGCATATTAAAACATTAGCCCTTGGAGAAGCGCTCTTTGTATACCATAAAAGAAAGCCGATTTACCTGCTCCCCGAATTAGAAAAATCAGGGTTTAAATATCTTTTTAAAGAGACGCTACCGGGGGATGTAAATATGCTGATCTATAAATTATGAGTACAATAAAACACGATGCTTCACTTTACAAAATTGTAGTTATACACTACTTGATAGCGGCTGTTTGCTTTTTGGTATTAGCGGTAATGATGTTGTTTTCTGTGGATGTGTTTTCCGGCCATTATTTTCAACCTAAAATATTAGCGATGACGCATATGGCTGTATTAGGATGGGGCACTTTAATAATTTGGGGCGCGTGTTACCAGTTGCTCCCAGTTGTGCTCGAAACCGAACTGTTTAGTAAAAAGCTGGCCTGGATAAGCTTATCGCTATTTTTGCCTGGATTAATTGCGTTGGTATATTCTTTTTGGGTATTTAATCCGGGGATACACATGGAGTGCGGAAGCATTTTATTGCTATCCTCCATACTGTTGTTTACCATTAATGTGTTTTTTACGGCCCGCAAAAAACAGCAAGGATCTATCCAGCACGACTTTATTTTTACCTCATCTTTATGCCTGGCTTTTACCACTTTATTAGGAACCGCTTTGGTGTTTAATTTTCAATTTGCATTTCTTCCTCAGGATCAGCTTCATTTTTTAAAATTGCATGCCCATATAGGTATAGTAGGTTGGTTTTTGTTGTTGGTAATAGGGGTAAGCACTAAACTCGTACCCATGTTTCTGGTTTCAAGTTATCACAACACCCGGCTTTTATTATGGAGTTATTACCTTATTGTTGTTGCTTTGCTTTTATTTTTGGTTGATGCCTATATATGGGGCATTAACTACAAAACTTACTTTATCGTTTTAATCGGATCAGCGGGCATTGCATGTTATTTAGTTTTTATAGGCAAATGTTATAAGTCGAGGATAAGAAAAACTATTGATCTGCCAATGATGCATACCTTTTTTTCATTGATGCTGCTTGCAATCGCGATCATTATTCTACCGCTTATCATTACGTATAACCTAAAAAATGATCCTGCTTCGGTGCGTTATTCTCTGCTTTATGGATCAATGCTTTTTATGGGTTGGCTTACCGCTTTAATACTAGGACAAACATTTAAAACCTTACCATTTATTGTTTGGATAAAACATTATGAGCACTTAACAGGCAAAGTACAAACACCAATGCCAGCAGATCTGGTTCAAAATAACATACTTAAAATACAAGCGGTTGGCTTAGTGGTTTTTTGCATTACCTTTTTTGGGGGATGTTTGTTTTCGTCTGTACTGCTTAAATATATTGGGATATCAGCTTTGTTAATATCGGCGATAACGTATTTAGTTAATGTAATACACGTGCTTTTACATCAATCAAAAACTACAACATATGATAAGGTTTGACATTACAGATCAGCTTTCTTTTATGAAAATGGGCATAGTGGAATCCCTGCGTTTAGTTATGGACCCTGAATTGCACATCAATATTATTGAGTTAGGATTAGTTTACGGGGTTAAAATAGACGAAACTAATAAGCAGATAGGCATTGAAATGACATTGTCTTCGCCGTATTGCCCTATGGGGGAGAGTATTTTATCGGCAGTAAAAAACTGCATCGAAGGCCATTTTATAGGTTTCCAAGCAACCGTTGAATTAGTATGGGAGCCGGTTTGGTCGTACGATAACATTACCGAAGAGGGTAAAAGGCTCCTATCTATTTAACCATGGGTTGGATCAGCAAATTCAAATACCCACAATGGGCTTTAATTAATTTTTTAGTATTAGCCTTATGGGGGCTTGTAATGCGGTACATGCAAGTTTACGCATTGCCAGGGGTTAATTATCAGTTTATTATGCATGCGCATTCGCACTTTGCATTTGCTGGTTGGATGTTCTTTTCTATAGCCCTGCTCATTATCCATACTGTTGACGGTGGTAAATATTCTACAGCTTACAAGCAGGTGCTTATTGGGGCATTGTTAAGTGCTTACGGCATGCTGATCTGTTTTTCTTTCCAGGGATACAAAGCCCTTTCCATAGGCATGTCAACCCTGTTTATTTTAGTCACCTACCGTTTTACGTATCTGGTTATTAAAGATGTAAATTTAAAGGTACGGCTAAATGATGTATCCATAAAGCTGCTATACGCGGCACTAGGTTTATTATGCTTTTCGTCGCTTGGCCCGGTAGCTTTGGGCCCTATCGTTGCAATGGGTTTTCGCAATACGCCGTTTTATCAAAATACCATATACTTTTACCTGCATTTCCAGATGAACGGATTTATGCTCTTTGCCGCATTAGGTTTATTCGGTTCAACATATCTCACCCGGCTTTTAAACAAGGAAATCAAATGGTGGTTGTACCTGTTTATTTTTTCCACCGTCCCGCTTTTCTTTATTTTTACTTTATGGGATAAGCCGGGCTTATGGGTATGTTTTATAGCATTCTCAAGTTCAGGTATAAATTTGATTAGCTGGATAAACCTGTGTATGTATTTCAAACAAGCGGCCCGTGGTTTCTCACTACTTGTCAATTTGGCTCTTATAGCTATTACCCTTAAAATTGTATTTCAGGTACTTATTTGTATACCGGCTATAGGCCAATGGGCTTTTTCAAATCGCAATCTGATTGTAGGGTACATTCATTTATTAACTTTAGGCAGTATAACCCCTTTATTATTAGATCAATTTATAAAGAAAGCTTTGGTGGCTAGTTCTAAAAATTTATCAATTATCAATTGGGTTTACATCACCACAGTTATAATTTATTTAGCCTTATTATTTATGCAGCCTTTACTTTCGCTTTGGTTAATAGCAATCCCTCATTATCAGGCTATTTTGCTGGTATGTTGTATTTTTTTCGTTATCGCGGCAGTATCCTATTTTTACCAATCCTTTAAAGTCCCAAGCGAGGGTAAGTATTTTGCATCGCAGGTTTAACTAACCTATAAATCAAACCCCCTTTTGGGGATTTGATCATATCATCATTAAAAATTATTGTGGTTTAACTGTATTTGCAATCATAGTAACAGCTGTTTGTGCAAATAATTTCCCGGTAACTTTAGCACCTGTATTCAGGGAAACCAACGTTTTGCTTAGTACAATTCCACTAAAGTCAGTATACGTTCCAAGAGTAGCCTGGCCAGATACTATCCAAAAAACATTTTTGGCCTGGGCACCGCCTGCTAAAGTAATAATAGCGCTATTATTTACTACAAGATCTTGCGCGATCTGGAAAACCCAAATATCATTTGGCCCGCCGCGTAGGGTTACGCCTGCATTTGTAACCAAAACGCCTGTACTCCATTTATAAAGCCCCGGAGCCAATGTTTGTCCGCTAATATCACCAGCGTACATTTCAACCAATGGAGAAGGGTCTGTTATACCATTGGCCGTGGTAAATGCAGTTTCCATATCGCCTATAGCGGTGGTCATTTTAGACGGGGTAGGAACCGCATAGTCTGGGCCATAAACATTTCCGGTTACGATAGGTGTATGCGAAGACTGGTTATCATTCGCCATTATCAATCCAAACCCGGTTAAAGCTGTTGAGCCTATAGGGCTTGTGCCAATATCACCCAAAATTGAGGTAACTCCAGTAGTTGTGATACCTGTTTCTGTTAAAATGGTAAAATCGTTGGCGGTTCTCAAATTAATGGGCGCCAGACCAGTTGCCGAGCTTGCCGCGAAACTTGACGACATGTTTGATTTTGGAAGCAGGTTAGTTGCTTCTTTTGCAGTTTCTTTTTTACAGCCCGACGTAAAAACACCAAGCAATAACGCAAACGAGCACATCGTTTTAAATAGTTTAGAATAGCCTTGGTTCTGGCTCATAGGAGAACAATTTTTAGTGAAATTGATTCTGTTAATCATGGTTGATGATTTTAATTATTATGTGAATTTTTAAGTCTGCAATTCTTTATGAGTTTTTTATAAAGCTTTCCATTGAGTTCAGTTGTGCAAGGCTAGTGCCCCGTATGCCCAGCACATTTCTTGCTGATTTGCTTTAAATGCGGTTTTTATGATATTTTTAATAGGCATTAAGGCTCCTGCGTTTAACATGGATGGATATTTCCAATTAGAAGCTCATTATTTAAGGCGATTGAATTATTGGGTTATAAAAAAATGACTGTCGCTCTACAAACCAGGTTTGTTATCATAACGAATAGTTTTGCGCAATTTAATTAATTATAAATATGTTATTATTTCTATCAAATTAATTTAATTATTACCGTTTCATAAAAAGTGATCGTGATCATTATTTGAAATTAAATTTGGCAACGGACGGCTATGATAAACTATAAGTTGAATTTTTAACCTATTATGATTAGTATAAAGGAATATAGTGTAGCATATTAACTAAAAATTCACCAATCTTAATCAAATCACGGATGTAAATGTTCGTCATCTGGTTCCAACACAAATTTTAGATAGCAGATATGTTTAAGATTTGCATGTTTCATGACCCTTATCATTTATTATTTAAGGGTAAAGGATAATTTTGTCTTTTATTATTAAATATTAACCAAACATGGAAACTACAGATTATTTAGATGTAACCCTGATTGAACCAAGGTTAAAACATCCTACCATCTTTCAAAAATTTGATTCTCTATCATCAGGTGCTTCATTTGTTATTAATAACGATCACGACCCTAAACCTTTGTACTACCAGTTACTTGCAGAAAGGGGGCAAGTTTTTTTATGGGAATATTTAGCAGATGGCCCCGAAATTTGGAAGGTTAAAATAACCAGAAAAACCGCTAATCAGGAAGAAGAAACCATTGGCCAAATAGTAGCTAAAGATTATAGGAAAGCACAGGTCTTTAAAAAATTCGGTATTGATTTTTGTTGTGGAGGCAAAAAAACAATAGCCGAAGTTTGCGAAAAGAAAGGAATAAATGTAGCGGATGTTGAGCAACAACTTTTATTAATTAAGGGTGAAGATGTTGATAGCGAAAAAGACTTTCAAAAATGGGATCTTGGTTTTTTAAGCGATTATATAATTAACACCCACCATCAATATGTAAAAGACAATACCGCGTTTATAAATGAACTTGCTCAAAAAGTAGCCAGGGTACATGGCGACCGTCATCCGGAGGCATTTCTTGTTGCCGAAGTTTTTGATAGAATAGGGAAAGTGCTTACGCTGCACATGATGAAAGAAGAGAAAATCCTTTTTCCGCATATTAAAGAACTAGCCAATATTAAGAAAACCGGAGGGCTACTCCCGGCTGCCGAGTTTGGTAAAATATCCACCCCTATCCACCTGATGGAATCAGAGCATGAGCAGGCTGGTGATGATTTTGAAACCATACGAGATCTCACAGCAAATTACCGCTTACCTGCCGATGCCTGCAGCTCTTATACTATTCTGTACAAAATGCTGGAAGAATATGAAAACGACCTTCACCGCCACGTGCATTTAGAAAACAATATCCTATTTCCTAAAGCTATAGAATTAGAAAAAGAGTTATCCTGAAAGTTATTATATAATAGGTTTGCTTAATCTTACCGGTAAATGATGTTTTCAAAATCGTGCGAATATGCCATCAGGGCTGCAGTATATATTGCCGGCGAAAGCAGCATCAGCAATAAAGTAAGCATTGTTCAAATTGCTCATGCAATTGATTCCCCAAAACATTTTACCGGGAAAATTTTGCAAACCTTATCTCGTAAAAAAATAATATCATCCCTAAGGGGGCCGCATGGTGGGTTTTATATTGACAATGACAGTTCGGTTTTTTTAATTGATATTATCAGGGCTATTGATGGTGATGAACTTTTTACTTCGTGCGTGCTGGGGCTAAAAAAATGTTCAGATATTAAAACATGTCCCGTTCATGAGCAAATACAACCGATAAGGAACCAGCTTACTATTGAGTTCAGTAAAAAGTCGTTAAATGAGATGATCCTGGACGTTAAACAAAATAAATATTTTTTAAAGTAAAATTCATGTGGTACATGATCTTATACGGCTATAAGTTGCCCCTTCCCTGCGAGGATTGAGTAAGGAAATAAGGATACCCATTTTTCCCTATAAGTAATAAGTGTGCAAGTAACGAGTATAGATGGGATAAAAAAATGCACCAATAGAAGCAATCGGCATTGGCAAAACAACAGTGTTTCTAGATGAGTTGGAGACGTAACTTTTTTCGTGTTCAGACTTGATAATCTAGGCTTAGAAATTTGCTTCCACAATTTTTCTTCATAATCTATTTCGAACCTATTTAATCTAAAGTGTTATTTAATAGCCTATTAGAAATATACTTTCAAAAACAAAATTCATGTTAAGCAATTGTAAATAGTTAACGAAAGGTTAATTTATTGTTATGCCAGCATTGTATTAAGTTTACGGCTTAATGAAGAATACGTTACCTACTTACGCAATTGTTGAACTATTAATACGGCTATCACATATTAATCCACTGATTGGTGATTATAAAGGCCATGCTTTTAATGAGGATGGGGTTATTGTAAAAACCAAACACGGTAGTATAGCATTTTCAAAAAGCCTGATCAAACAACAATTTGATAACCCAGAGATGATTTCAGATGATGAATTAACTATAATCGCTTCAACCTTTAATTCGTTAAAGCAACAGAAACTATCTAATAGGAGTTAAAAAAGAAAACTCTACCAATACTACAAACGTATTACTGATAGAGCTATATTATTCTTATCGGGAAAAACCCGTTTAAATGTATATTTTGAGGTAGCGTGATTATAGGTATGTTGTAAAAAGCAAACTGTACCCCAAGCAAGGGTATATTTCTTTTAACTACGTAACAATCAAACTATCTTTTAAAACCGCCGCCACCGCCGCCGCCTTTATTGTAGCCACCACGGCTACCGCCGCCGCCACCACTACCACCGCGATTGAAACCGCCTCCGCCTGATGGCCTGTCTTTTTTCTCTTCAGCCTGGTTTACAACGATAGTTCTTCCATAAAGTTCTGCACCATTAACTTCTGAAATTGCTTTTTGAGCGGCCTCATCGTCTGGCATTTCAATAAATCCAAAACCTTTACTTCTACCGGTTTCCCTGTCAGTGATGATCTTTACTGTTGTAACTTCACCAAACTCTTCAAAAACCTCTTTTAATTCACTTTCTTCAACTTTAAATGGAAGACTACCTACAAAAATGTTCATGTTTACTATTAATTAATTTTAATGTTTTAACAAAAGTATATTAAATAAAATTAGTTGCACAATTAGGGGAAAGAAAAATAAGCATTATTATTGAATAAAGCACTATGTTTAAAAATAAAGCTCAACCATCTTACGCCAAAACCTGGGTTTATGTGCTTCGTTTTCCCATATGTACAAGGCATTCCATATTTCTTTATCCCATAATAAACTACTTAGGTGCTTACTATCGTCTAAAAAGATATCCTCTTGACCAATAGCAATTATAATTTCCAATTGTTTTAACTGGGTAATAATATTTTCGTCACTTAAGTTTGCTATAAATTGATTGGGCATGTTAAAATAAATATTTTCGTCAGCATATCCGCTAAATAAATCGGTAAAAACACCTCTCTGTACGGTTAAATCATAGCGCCCACTCATTGCTATCACTTTATTAAACAAGTGGGGATGTCTAAAAGCAATATTAACCGCATGATACGCTCCGAGGCTGCAACCGGCAACATACATTTTCGACCCCGGGTTTTTATCAGACGAAAACGGCAGTACCTCCTTAATAATATATTGTTCATACTGGATATGCCTTAAAACTCTGTCGGCGGGGTGAATATCAATATTATAGAAACTTTCGTGATCAACACTATCAACACATATTATTTGAAGTTCGCCGGCATCAACCCTTGTACTTAATGCATCAAGAACTTTCCAGTTCTCATAATCATAAAAACGTGCGCCCCGGGTTGGAAAAAAGAGCACCCGGTTACCTGAATGGCCAAAAACCAACAATTCCATGTTTTTTTGTAATTGGGTACTAAACCACTTAAAATATTCTCTTTGCATTATTTTATAAATCTAAACACCAAACCAGCATAAGTAAATAAACAAATTGTTAAGAGAATTATAAATTATTTAAGTATTTTAATACTTCTCCCTTCCATACTTCGTAACCTTTAACACTTAAGTGCAAACCATCGGGTACAAACAAATCTCGTTTAGGATAACCCGAGACATCTATCATTTGTTTATAAACATCAATAAATTGCCCGTTAGGATGCTTTTTTATGTCATTACTTATCAGCTTATTAGCATATTTAATACTATCATTTATTCCCCAGCGGGTTATACTGGGTTTTATTGAGATGTATGCAAACGGAATATCTCCTAAACTTTCTTTTACCATCACAATTAATTGTTTAAAAAAAATATAAACCTCTTCGGGATTTCTACCATCGCCTAAATCATTGTCACCTGCATAAAAAACGATCCTTTTTGGTTGCAACGGAACAACTATTCTATCAAAAAACCAAACGCAGGCAGCGAGTGTTGACCCGCCAAAGCCCAAATTTACAGGCTTATATTCTTTAAAATCAGTTTTTAGCGTACTCCATAACCTTATTGACGAGCTACCGTAAAATACAGTTTCTGCCGCATAGGTATATCCAAGCCTCGCTCTTTCTAATCCCTTTACTTCCTCTTCATACCAAACCATTATATTCTTATTAATCAGTTTCTAAATATAATAGTATTTGCCAAATGATCTTTGAAAAAGGTATATTTAGATTAAAATATACTTTATGAACTGGAAAGTGATTTTTCAACTCTCTTTATTGGGTTTAATAATGGCAGTTGCAACTGTTTCACTTATCCCCTTTAATTTTGAGCCGTTTTTTTGGTTGGCGATATTTGCGATATGCGCTTATTTTATTGCCCGTGTATGTACCCGAAAACATTTCTTACATGGCTTTTTTTTAAGCGTATTTAATAGTGTGTGGATCGCATCTGTTCATTATCTGTTTTATAATACTTATGCCAGCCATCACCCTCAAATTGTTAATATGGTTGTAAATATATACCCGCAGAATAGCCCTAAACTAGCCATGTTGGTTATGAGCCTGCTTTTAGGCGCAGTATCCGGATTAATTCAGGGAGCCTTTAGTTTTATAGCATCAAAATTTATAAAATCAGGGGCCTCCAATTTAGCATAGGATGCGGATTTAGCTTAAATAATCTTAGCAATGTTAATGGCGCTAATATTAAAACCATAACCTGAGTCTTTCTATTTGATATTCATTTTTATAGCCCCTCTAAACAAAAAAGGAGAAGTGTGCTTCTCCTTTTTTGTTTAAACCTATAGCAGATCAAATCCAATATCGCGCCTAAAATTAACGCCGTCGTAATAGATGCGGGCAGCATCAGCAGTAGCGTGCTGCAAGGCCTCAAAAACATTATCCTGCAAAGCGGTAACCGCTAAAACACGGCCGCCGGCAGTTTTGATGTTGCCGTTATCCAACTCTGTACCTGCCTGAAAAACGATAGAATCGCGCACGTTATCTATGCCGGTAATTACTTTTCCGTTTACATAATCGCCGGGATAGCCGCCAGCCACACACATTATAGTGGCGGCCACTTTATTAGATACTTTCAATTCTTTAGTATTGAGGTTGCCATTGGCTACACCTAATAACAGATCAACAAAGTCCGATTCAATACGTGGCATTACACTCTCAGTTTCCGGGTCGCCCATGCGGCAATTGTATTCAATGGTGTAAGGCTCTCCGTTACAATTCATCAAACCCACAAAAATGAACCCTTTATAAGGTATGCTTTCTTTTTTAAGTCCTTCAATAGTAGGTATCACAATACGCTCTTCTACCTTCTTCATAAAATCGGCATTCGCAAACGGAACCGGAGATACCGAGCCCATACCGCCTGTATTTAAGCCTGTGTCTCCTTCGCCAATGCGTTTATAATCTTTGGCTTCGGGTAGTATCTTATAATTAACACCATCTGTCATTACAAAAACCGACAGTTCTATGCCTTGTAAAAACTGTTCAATTACCACTTTAGAGCTGGCTTCGCCAAATTTGGCGTCTTTTAACATAAAAATCAACTCTTGTTGAGCCTCATGCAATGTGGTACAAATCAATACCCCCTTGCCCGCTGCCAAACCATCTGCTTTAAGCACAATAGGCAAACCGGCGGTGGTCAAATATTCAAGACCCTGCTGCAAAGTATCTTTAGTAAAAGTACACGATGCGGCGGTAGGGATATTATGCCTGAACATAAATTGTTTAGAAAAATCTTTACTGCCTTCTAATTGCGCGCCTTGCTGCTGCGGGCCTATTACCGGTATATGTTTAAGCTTCTCATCTGCCAAAAAGAAATCGTGAATACCTTTTACCAATGGTTCCTCGGGGCCAACCAGTACCAAATCAATGTTTTTTTGAAGCACAAGTTTACGTATGCCGTCAAAATCGTTAACCTTAATATTAACATTTGTACCATATTGGGCGGTTCCGGCGTTACCCGGAGCTATAAACAGTTGCAGGCATTGAGGGCTTTTTGCTATTTTCCAGGCAAAAGCACTTTCTCTTCCACCAGAACCTATGATAAGGATATTCATGCAGCAAAGATATGCAAATGAGTGAATGTGCAAATGGAGTATGTATGCAAATGAATTTAATCTTTTGCTGGTTTAATTACAGTACTTTCAGCTATAAAGCGTAATTTTGCCTGTCATATTGACTTTAAAAGGCTATTGGCGTAATTGTTGAATAAGCCATAATCTATCATAAAATATAAACCATGTTGCAATTTATCAGTAAGCTTTTTGGTAACAAATCCGACAGAGACGTTAAGAGTATACAGCCTATAGTTGAGAAAATCAAAAACGAATTTTCAAAACTTGGACAATTAAGCAATGACGAATTGCGGGCTAAAACCTTAGATTTTAAAGAAAGAATAAAACAAGGCCTGGCGGATATTGATGCTCAGGTACAAGCGATTAAAGAACAAACCGATAACGCTGCCCTTGAGGTTGATGAAAAGGTTGAGCTTTATACGCAACTTGATAAACTAGAAAAAGACCGCAATAAGGAGCTTGAAGCGTTATTACTCCAAATATTACCCGAAGCATTTGCCGTTGTTAAAGAAACCGCCAAACGCTTTACGGAAAATAAAACCCTGGAGGTTACGGCTACAGATTTTGACCGTGAACTTGCCGCGCATAAAAAGAATGTGCTAATAAATGGCAGCAAAGCCACGCACAACAATACCTGGATAGCGGCAGGTAACGAGGTTACCTGGAATATGGTGCACTATGATGTTCAGTTGATAGGTGGAGTGGTGTTACACCAGGGTAAAATATCAGAAATGGCTACTGGCGAGGGAAAAACGTTGGTTGCAACCCTGCCTGCTTATTTAAATGCCATAGCCGGACAAGGGGTGCATATTGTTACCGTGAACGACTATCTGGCTAAACGCGACTCTGAATGGATGGGGCCTTTGTATGAGTTTCATGGCTTATCTGTTGATTGTATAGACAGGCATGAGCCTAACTCCGAAGAACGCCGTAACGCTTACCTTGCAGATATTACATTTGGCACCAATAACGAATTTGGTTTTGACTACCTGCGTGACAATATGACACGTAGCCCCGAAGAATTGGTGCAGCGTAAATTACATTATGCCATGGTGGATGAGGTAGATTCGGTTTTAATTGATGATGCCCGTACACCATTAATAATTTCGGGGCCTATTCCCCGTGGCGATGAGCATGAGTTCTACGATTTAAAACCTCGCATTGAACGTTTGGTAAGCGCGCAGAAAAACTATGTTCAGGGTGTGTTGAACGAGGCAAAGAAATTAATAGCCGAAGGAAAAACCGGTACAGATGATGGTGGTTTAGCATTATTGCGTGCACACCGTGGCTTACCAAAAAGCAAGGCACTTATTAAGTACCTGAGCGAAGGCGGTAATAAAACCATCCTGCAAAAAACAGAAAACTATTACATGCAAGACTCCGGCAAGGAAATGCCTAAGGTTGATGCGGAATTGTTTTTTATTATAGATGAAAAAAACAACCAGGTTGAGCTGAGCGAAAAAGGTATTGAACTGATAACAGCATCAGGCGAAGACCCTAACTTTTTTGTAATGCCGGATGTGGGAACCGAAGTTGCGGATATTGAGAAATCACAACTAAGCAACGACGAAAAGGTTACAAAGAAAGATACCCTGATGCGTGATTTCTCTATAAAATCAGAACGCATCCATTCGGTTAATCAGTTACTTAAAGCTTATACCTTATTTGAGAAAGATGTAGAATACATTTTGGATGACGGTAAAGTTAAAATTGTAGATGAACAAACCGGCCGTGTTTTGGATGGCCGTCGTTATTCCGACGGATTGCACCAGGCTATTGAGGCTAAAGAAAATGTAAAAGTTGAAGATGCGTCGCAAACGTTTGCTACAGTTACCCTGCAAAACTACTTCCGGATGTATCATAAACTTTGTGGTATGACGGGTACTGCTGTAACAGAAGCTGGTGAGTTTTGGGAAATATACAAGCTTGATGTTGTTGAAATCCCAACCAATACACCAACCAGCCGTAGGGATGAGCAGGACATGGTTTACCGTACCATACGCGAAAAATACAATGCTGTTGCCGGCGAAATTCAGTTTCTGGTGTTCCCGTACAGCCATTATGAAACAGAATTTGAAAAAGACAAACAAGGCAATATAAAAATGAGCGGTGGTAATCCGGTTATTAAGTTTGACAGTGCTGGCCGCGCGGTTCCAAAACTTGATGGTAAAGGTGCTTTGATACCCGCCCCGAACCCAAAAACAGGTGTTATTGAGCCAAAAGTTGGCCGCCCTGTATTAGTGGGTACAACATCTGTGGAAATTTCAGAATTATTGAGTCGGATGCTTAAACTTCGCGGCATCAAGCATAATGTATTGAACGCTAAAATGCACCAAAAGGAAGCGGACATTGTAGCAGAGGCCGGTAAAAACGGAACGGTAACTATTGCTACCAACATGGCCGGCCGTGGTACCGATATAAAATTAGGTGAAGGCGTTAAAGATGTTGGTGGTTTAGCCATTGTAGGTACAGAGCGCCATGAATCTCGCCGGGTTGACAGGCAGTTGCGAGGCCGTTCCGGCCGCCAGGGCGATCCTGGTTCTTCACAATTCTTTGTATCGTTAGAAGATGATCTGATGCGTTTATTCGGGTCAGAACGCATATCGAGCCTGATGGTTAAGATGGGCATTGAAGAAGGTGAAGTTATCCAACACTCCATGATAACCAACTCTATTGAGCGCGCCCAAAAGAAAGTAGAAGAAAATAACTTTGGCGTTCGTAAACGATTGCTGGAATACGATGATGTAATGAATTCGCAACGTACGGTAATTTACGCAAAACGTAAAAACGCCCTATTTGGCGAACGCCTTGATGTGGATTTGAGCAATACTATTTTTGACGTTGTTGATGATGTAGTTACAGAATATAAAGAAGCTAATAACTTTGATGGTTTCCAGTTAGAAGTTATCCGTTTGTTTGCGGTAGATACCGAAACAACACCTGATGAATTTGCCGCACTATCTATCCCTAACCTTGCTGATAAAATTTTCCATGAAGTAACACAATTTTATAAGCGTAAAACAGAGGCCATCGCCAATCAGGCGTACCCTGTATTAAAGGACGTTTATGATAGCCGTGCCGGAATAGAAAATATTATTGTGCCATTTACTGATGGTATACATGCTATGCAAGTGGCAGTGCCGCTAAAGAAAGCAATAGATAACCATGGCCTTGAAGTGTTTAAAGCGTTTGAAAAAAATGTTACTCTTGCATTAATTGACGATGCCTGGAAAGAACACTTACGCGAAATGGATGAGTTAAAGCAATCTGTTCAGAATGCGGTTTACGAGCAAAAGGATCCTTTATTGGTTTATAAGTTTGAGGCTTTTGAATTATTCCGACAAATGCTGGCCACGGTAAATAAGGAAATTGTGACCTTCCTGTTCAGAGGCGGTATCCCTATGCAGCAAGATGTTGATGATATTCAGGAAGCTAAACCTCAGCCAAAAACAGATATGCGTAAAATGCGTACCTCAAAACCAGAACTTGTACACGAAACAAATGGGGTGCCTAATATGTTTGATGATACACGTGAGCCGCAAAAACAAATGCCTGTTAAAGCCGAACAGAAAATTGGACGCAATGATACTTGCCCATGTGGTAGTGGCAAAAAATTCAAGAACTGCCATGGTGTAGGCGCGGCTTAACATAAAGTAGTGGGTTATCGCTTTGAGTATCTACTGCAAATAAGTTAAACAACAACCATGAAAAACAGTGATAGCATATCTTTTTTAACCCTTATATTTAAAAGATATACTATTGCTTTGGTTTTTATTTTGGTCGCAAATACGGTGCTGGCCCAAACGCCCGGCAAGGTTACCGTTGTTAAAGATGCGCGCATTGATACTTTAATTGCTTTGAGGCTTGCGCTTAGCAAAACAACGAGCAGCGCTGTAGCTACAGTATCTACAGCTACTACAGGCAATGGCTACAGGGTGCAATTTTTTATGAGTACTAACCGTAACGAGGTTTATACAGCGCAATCAAAATTCAACGGGTTATTTCCTGATCTAAAAACTTACATCGTTTATATCGAACCTAATTTTAAAATTCGCGCCGGCGATTTTCGTACCCGTTTAGAGGCTTCCCGGTTATTGGAGCAATTGCGCTCACAGTTTCCAAGCCTCTTCATCATTCCCGAAAAAATCAACCTGAAAAATGATTAAAGAAAAAATACAGCAACTATCTAAATCTATTTTTAATGATGTGGTTAGCAATCGCAGGCATATACATGCCAACCCGGAGCTTTCTTTTCACGAGGTTGAAACCTCGGCATTTGTAGCGGCGCAATTAGATGTACTGGGCATCCCCTATCAAAAAATGGCCAATACCGGTTTGGTTGCATTGCTAAAAGGAAATAAACCATCAGATAAAGTTATCGCGCTTCGTGCGGATATGGATGCGTTGCCAATTATGGAGGCTAATGATGTTGTTTACAAATCAACTAATCCGGGTGTGATGCATGCCTGTGGCCATGATGTGCATACTTCCTCATTATTAGGTACAGCTAAGATTTTGACGGAATTAAAAGATGAATTTGGCGGAACTGTTAAATTTATATTCCAGCCTGCCGAAGAAAAATTGCCTGGCGGTGCCAGTATCATGATCAAAGAAGGCGTGCTGGAAAACCCTAAACCCCAGTCGGTATTTGGGCAACATGTAATGCCTTTAATTGATGCCGGCAAAGTAGGTTTCCGCGCGGGTAAATACATGGCATCTACCGATGAAATATACGTTACCATTACAGGCAAAGGTGGTCACGGCGCCCAACCGCAACAAAACGTTGACCCGGTAATTATTACATCTCATATATTGGTTGCCTTACAACAGATTGTAAGCCGTTTTGCCGACCCAAAATCCCCATCGGTATTATCTTTTGGAAAAGTTATTGCCAATGGTGCCACAAATGTAATACCTAATGAAGTTTATTTGGAGGGTACTTTCCGTACGATGGACGAAGTATGGCGAAGAGAGGCGCATATTAAGATGAAAAAAATGGCCGAAGGCATGGCGGAAAGCATGGGTGCCAAATGTGATTTCAATATTGTTAACGGCTATCCTTTCCTGATTAACGAAGAAAAGTTAACGGCATCAACCCGTAGCCATGCCGAAGATTACCTGGGTAAAGACAATGTACTCGACCTTGATATATGGATGGCCGCAGAAGACTTTGCCTATTACTCGCAAGTTGCCGACGCCTGTTTTTACCGTTTGGGAATACGTAACGAAGCCCGGGGCATTACATCGTCGGTCCATACCCCTACTTTTGATATTGACGAAAAAGCCCTTGAAGTTAGTACAGGCCTAATGGCTTACCTGGCTTTAAAAGAACTCGGAAATTAAGTGATATGAAAGGATGTTATTGTAGCGCAGCATACAATAACATCAACAGCGTTGGCTATTGCCCGTTGCACCGCATTACAAATGCTTCTATCCCATGAAAAAACTCTTCTGTATTATCGCAATACTTTGTATGGGTGCAACAAGCTTTGCCCAACAAATAAACCGTTTTAACCCCGATACCATCAGAAGTATTGTGATTGACTCCAGTGTGGTCAACATTCGGGCGCACAGGCTTAATGCTCAGGATTTTATAAATGCCATGCTTGCCGATACCGGCTTTTATATGGCTTTCCGTAACATGAAAAAATATAGCTTTGATGCCGAGAACCGCATTTATACTTATAATAAACAGAATAGGGTTAACGGGAAGATCTATCGCAAAATACACCACAGCAATAACCCGGGCGGCCCTAAAATGAACTACGTAGCTAAAAAGGATAGTGGCGCGATCTATAAAAAGAACGGCAAGTATGAATTGTATACCGTTGAGATGTTCGACTATATTTTTATGAATGCCTATAACTCCGACTTTATAAAAATGAACGCGCCTATTGGTAAAGGGAAGAACGAGGGGTACAAAGCCAAACTCAAAACACTGATATTTACACCGGGCCGCAGGGTAACCGGCATACCTTTTATTAGCGGGCAAACAGAGATTTTTTCTGATGATCTTAAGCAGTTTTATACCTACCAATTTGCCCGCGGAAAGTATTTGGATACCATACCCGTGTACCGTTTTAAAATATCGCAAAAAGCGAGTACAAGCCCCGATGATGCCATGATTAAAGAAGTAATCACCATTTTTGATACCCGCACTTTCCAGATACTGGGCCGCTATATTGACGTAAAGTTTAAAAACTTTTTAGTTGATTTAGATGTGCAGATGAATATTGAGTGTAACAACTTTAACGGCGAACTTTTACCCATCAAAATAACCTATCAGGGCAACTGGGATATACCCTTCCACAAGCAGGAACGTGCCAGCTTTTTAATTGTACATAAAGGGTACAAAAAGGAATAGTTTTTAGTTAGCCTTAGATACGATAGTTATCAAAGGCGCATTTTATCATTTAGAAAACTTAATATCTCTGTGGGTAATTGCCTATGAAATTGCTCGCGGTTAAACCCTTCTGGATCTGTTGATGGTAAAAAGTGAGGGCTTTTCATTTCAGCAGGAAAAGGGCTTAAAAAAGAAAAATGTCCGGCGTTTTCAATCCTGCGAAAGATGACCTGCGATTGATCAGGAACGCCATTTAGCACAATTTCAGCATTCCAATCTGGAGTAATCGGGTCATGTTCGGCCGTAAGCATTAGAATTGGAATTGTCACCTTTTCTAATGATTTCATAAACCAGCCTGTTCCTGGCGCAAGCAATACCATCGCTTTAATTCTATGGTCGGCCACAACTTCTATTTTTTCTCCGGCTCTTGTCCTCGGTACACCGCCTGCTAATGCCAAAGCAGTATATCCGCCCATTGAATGCCCTATAACCGCGATATTATTTATAGCTATGTTCTTGCCAAATCTATTTTCCGATAGCATTCCGTCAATGGTCAGGCTTACATGTTTAGGCCTGTTTATAAGGTTTTCATTCGTGTTTTCTAATTGATTGTTGTTCCGGTTATTTCCATAATGCTCCAGCATGGCAACTATGTATCCATGTTTTGCTAAATGGGTGCTGATAGAACGATAAAGAAGATGCGAGCCCCCATTACCGTGTGAAATTATTACAAGTGGGAACTTTTCTTCAATGATAGCCGCGTTTGGACTAACATCCATTGTATACGGCCCAAAAGCGGTTGGCTTGGACTCCTCATAAGTAGGATATTGAACTAAAACAGGGAATATAATATCATTAGCTTCATCTTTAAGCTGCATTAGCCTGCTACCTACAAAAATGGTTGCTTTAGTACTATTCATTGAATTTTAGTATTGTTTGCGTATCTGTCGTTTAATCGGCTTGTTTTAGGTTCGTCAGGTTGCATCCAGCATATCTTTCGTAATGTGTTATAACACTACTAAAATTTTCGGAGTTATCCCAATTAATCATTCGTCTTTGGCTTTGAGATCTTCTCCCATGCCTCTTTTGTTAATATTACCAACTGGTCTGCTTTACAATCCCACGATGATACATAATCCTTAGAAACAACCACATGGAATTTCCAGCCGGCAGACCGCTCATATAGCATTATTGTACAAATATCTGTAGCCGTTATAAAATCACCTGTTTCAGGTAAATGAGAGTGCAATGCACTTTCTGCCGGTTGTTTTGGATCTCTGGTAAAGAAAAGGATGTTTTTATGTAACTTCCGTTTGGCGATTATATCATTTTCAGCGTTAAACTCCATAAGATAATCATTGCCGATTATAACCGTTCCGTTAACCTTTGGACCCGTTAATACATATACCCGTTTGAATCCATTTTTAATAATTGGAATCAGGTTTAACTCTGCATTATTATATTTTTTGAAAAGAGTGTCTTTATTGATCTCACTCAAAGCTTTTTGCCGGATTGTATATAGATCATTTTCGGTTACGGTAAGTTTTCTGCTTATGGTATCCAGTTTAAAATTTTGGGGATCAAATTTATCACCAAAAGAAATGGTCGCCAGTACCATTGGCGAACTACCTTTTGAAAAAAATATATTGTTCATGCCCATCCCGGTATCATACGACAAATAGCCCCCCGACAGCGACACCCTGCTTTTGCATTTTTCAAGAAAAACATCCGTTCCGTACCAGGATGCCATCTCTGATTTATAGAGCGTT
>JANXTT010000081.1 GCA_025352225.1 Mucilaginibacter sp.
GGCTTTTCCGCAAAGGTTAACACAGGCCGATATTGATGCCGTTAAACTTACCTATAAGAAAATTGTGCAGGATGATAGCTCTATGCTCGAAATTGAACAAATTATCTCCTATGCTTTAGCCCAAATAGACCCAGCCATAAAAACAGGTAAAGAGATTTATGATTTTGTGGAGCAACATTTAAATATTGAAGTTGTAGGAGTTGTGCCATTAGTGCCTTATCATGGTTATTTTTCGTTACGTAATGGGTCCGACAAAGGCAATTGGGTATATGAATACCAGATTACTATTTTTGAAGGGAAAGACGATCAATACCGGGGGATTAATACGAAGTTTATAGACAGGTATGAGCATAACCTGACTACCACTCCTGAATCAATAAAAAGTGACCTGATTTATCGGTATAAGCATTTGCCAAACCCGGCTGTATATCATGTGGAAAGCGAAATCACGTTCCCGCTAGAGCAAACTTTATTACCGGTTGCCAAAAAATGCCTGGTAAAATACATATCAAAAGTGGCATAATTAACTCAAATAATAATTATGGCCTTGTTATAATTATACTTGGGGAGATGCCATGTTTGCCTTTATATTGCCCTCCTTTCACTTTCTATTGTTAGCGAATGCCGGGCCGTGTTTTAGTTTTTTTATGCGATAGCCTTTTGTGATATTTGCCTTTTGAACTGGCATCGTCCAGCAGCCCATATATAAGCTATCATCTATTTAAACAAAAAAATGGTTACCATAATCGACAAACATACCGCACTTGTTTTAATTGACCTGCAAAATGGCATTTTGCAAATGCCCATGGCAGATACCATAGCTGGTGTTTTAACAAATGTTGCTAAACTGGTGGCTGCTTTCCGGGTAGCCGGGTTACCAATTATATTTGTAAATGTTGATCCCTCGGGGCCGTTTATCAGGATTCGTAAAGATGCCAACCCGCCTGTTCTACCCCGAAACGATGATTGGCTTAATATTACATCCGATATTGACACCCGCCCAGGCGATATTTATATAACCAAACCTTCGTGGAATGCTTTTTATAATACAAAAATAGACGAAGAGCTTACGCAAAGAAACATAACCGGTATAGTTTTGGCAGGCGTTTCTACAAGCATCGGCGTGGAGGGCACTGCGCGCTCGGCGGCTGAAAGAGGCTATAATATAACCTTTGCCAGCGATGCCATGACCGACATGGTTGCCGAATCGCAAGAACGGAGCCTGAAATATATTTTTCCAAGGCTTGGGCAAGTCGACCTTACGGAGAAGATTATTGAAGTTTTAGAAAAAACCCAACTTTATTTATAAGCATCAAGCAATAATAATGCCTGTTGCTTAATAATGGTGGATTAGTAGTATTATGAAATACATCTTCGCCCGGCTTGCTAAAGATGAATTGGATGCCCCCCCAGGAGCGATGGTTAGCACCTAATGATCAATATTTCTGCAGCTGGATGTGGCGAGGCCGGATCGGTTGTCGGTGTTTTTAGTATCCTTTTAAAGTAAATCTTATTCAGGCATCATCAGTCTCAATACCATGAGACTAATCCAGCCTGTATTGTAGCTATCTTTAACTGTTAACACCGGTTCGTGAGAAGCCCTGTTAAAGTTCTTTGAAAAAATAAAAGACAATACCCACATTCAAAAGGCATCGCACTGCTTAACTTTGCCACATTACTTTTATAAACCTATTACTAATGACTACCGCCGAGGCACTGCATAAATATTTTGGTTACCGCGAATTCCGCCATGAGCAGGAGGCCATTATCAGCCATGTTTTAAATCAGAAAGATGCTTTGGTGTTAATGCCAACAGGCGGTGGTAAATCAATTTGTTACCAGTTGCCTGCTGTAATAATGCCGGGCTTAACGGTAGTTATTTCGCCGCTTATCGCATTAATGAAAGATCAGGTTGATGCCCTTAACATCAACGGCATCAAGGCGGCATTCTTAAATTCGTCCCAGGCAGACAACGAGCAGCGCGAAATTATAAAACAACTCAAAGCCAATGAAATTAAGCTGTTATACCTGGCCCCCGAAAGATTGTTTAGTGCCGAGAACAAACTGATCGACTTTTTAAAAACGCTCCACGTTTCACTCATCGCCATTGATGAAGCACATTGTATCTCGCATTGGGGGCATGATTTTCGTCCGGAATACCTGATGCTTGCCGGATTAAAAACAGCTTTCCCCACTTTGCCCGTTATTGCATTAACCGCTACGGCGGATCAGATCACCCGCAAGGATATTTTGGATAAACTCCAACTCCATCATCCGGCACAATTCGTCTCCTCGTTCGATCGAAAAAATATCTATTACCAGGTCTCGCCCAAAAAGAAAAGCTTTGATCAGCTTTTAAAGTTTCTAGATCAGTATCCACAAGATTCGGGCATCATATATTGCTTGTCGCGGCAGTCAACAGAAAAATTAGCCGAAGACCTCCGTAACGAAGGGTTCTCCGCAAAGGCTTATCATGCCGGGCTTGATAAAAAAACAAAAGATCAAAATCAGGAAGCCTTTCTGCGTGACGAAGTTAAGATCATGGTTGCTACCATCGCTTTTGGTATGGGCATCAATAAATCAAACGTACGGTTTGTGGTGCATATGGACCTGCCTAAAAATATAGAAGGTTACTATCAGGAAACTGGCCGTGCCGGCCGTGATGGCTTACCAAGTAACGCGTTACTGTTTTACTCCTATGGCGATGCCCTAAAATTGCAAGGCTTTGCCCGAGTAGAAGGTAACGAGGCTCAAAGCCAGATTATGCTTAAAAAGTTGGACGATATGGTGCGGTTTTGCCAGTTACAAACCTGCCGCCGGCAATTCTTGCTTCAGTACTTCGATGAAAAAGCAGCCCCTGATTGTGGCGCTTGTGACGTTTGCCTGAGCGATTTTGAAAAAATAGACGGCACCACCATAGCCCAAAAAGCACTCTCGGCTGTAGCCCGCCTAAACGAAAGCTTTGGCGTAACTTACGTGATAGACCTTTTACGTGGCTCGCAAAACGAAAAGATCCGCGAACAGCATAAACAACTAAAAACTTACGGCATTGGCGCCGATATCAGCAAGGCCGACTGGCAGCAATATATCCGCGAACTCATAGCACAGGATTATTTACAATCCGTTGGCGACCCTTACCCCATTCTCAAACTAACCACTAAAAGCGAACACGTTTTAAAAGGCAAGCAAAATGTACAGTTAACCCAATCACAAACCATCCACCAAAAGCAAACTGCCGAAATTATACCTTACGAAGCCGGCTTATTAATAGAGCTGAAAGCAACAAGGCTAGCCATTGCCACCCGGGAAGACGTTCCTGCTTATATTATCCTGTCTGATGCTACTTTGTTAGAGATGGCTACTTATTTGCCTCAAAACATAGCAGAGCTTAAACAAATATCGGGCTTTGGCGACGTGAAGATTGAACGATACGGCAAACCGTTTGAGCAGACGATTAAAGCATACTGTATGCATCATCAATTAACCTCCCGTATCGGTCAAAAATCACCTAAACGGGAAAGAAAACCTAAAACCATACGGATAGGCACGCAAACAGAAACGTATAATTTATACAAGGCAGGCATGAACATAACCGAGATCGCAACCGTTAGAAGCTTATCGCCAATGACTATTGAATCGCATTTATGCCGGTTTATACAAACGGGTGAACTTGATGTATTTGAATTGGTGCCAAATGCAAAGCTACCAGCTATTAAAGATGCTGCCGAAAGTTATGGATATGAAAAAATAGCCCCCTTAAAAGAAGTTTTGGGCGATAACTATTCTTATACCGAAATTAAAGCAGTAATAGCCTGGATGCAAAGAGCAGCAGTTATTTAATAAAACAGGAATCAAACTAAGAAGCACTCCCTTAAGGCATACCTCCTTAAGAGAGTGCACTTACTTAGTTTAAGTATGTTTGTTTAATCAATAGTAAAACTTAATAGTCCATAGTAATATTCTCGGTAATTGATCCCACACCAAACGGCACAGAACTCTCTACGTGTTGTGCCAGCCGGTTGGAATGGTTAAACCCCAACTGATGGCACCACTCATGCGTTAAATGCCCCACATATTCAGGAAGCGTTAAGTTATTAAACCAATTGCGATGCGTGTATATTCGTTTAGTATCCGGGTTGGTATAGCCCAAATCGTCTACATCTCCGCCAGGGAGCAATTCAAGGTTTAAATCCACTTGCTTTATTTCATCCTCTCCGGAGTTTTGCGTAATTATTTCGTAAACCTGTTTATTGGTATAAGGTTTATCAATATAGTTCCCTAAAAACGACCGCCGGTAATGAAACCTGAATAATCCATCTGTAGTAAATTTCAATACCCCATCCCTGAATTTTTCGTTGTTTAAAATTTTATTAAGCACTTGTTTTGCTACCTCCACTTTTTTCAACTCACCGGGGTTAAAACCTTTTGCTGTTGCAATGTTCACCTTTATCATCTCCCTAATTTTTTAATAAATACACCTGAACCATACTGCCTTAAAAATAATCTGTTATCATTATATATTGTTATTAAACAAGTGTTATATAATGCTGATTAAAAAACCAATAAGGTGTTAACTTTGTTTTAACTTGACGTTAATATTTTTTAATTAATTAGCACATAATATAACCCTTGCATTATTTAGTTAATTACTGAAAATTAAAGAGATTAAACCTATTTTAGTTCCTGAATTTTAAACTTGCACAAAGCATTACAAACATGACTACCGAACAGCTTTACCATGTTTATTTACAACACCCGGTTATTAGTACTGATACTCGTAAAATTATACCTGATAGTATTTTTTTTGCCTTAAAAGGCGATCGTTTTGATGCCAATACCTTTGCCGAAAAAGCCCTTGAGGCTGGTGCCGCTTACGCTGTTATTGATAATGCAGCCTATAAAAAAAACGATCGTTGTATTTTAGTTGGTGATGTGCTAACAAGGCTGCAGGATCTGGCACGGCACCATCGCGGCCAATTAAATATCCCGGTTATAGGGCTAACGGGTTCTAACGGTAAAACCACCACTAAAGAATTGATTAACGCGGTACTAGCGCAACGGTTTAAAACACATGCTACGTTTGGTAATTTAAACAACCATATTGGTGTGCCGCTAACCATATTAGCGATTGACCATCGTATTGAGATCGCTGTGATAGAAATGGGGGCTAACCACCAACAAGAGATTGAACTTTTATGCAGCATCGCACAACCCACCCACGGGCTTATTACTAATATTGGTAAAGCGCATCTGGAGGGGTTTGGCGGTATAGCAGGCGTAAAAAAAGGTAAGGGCGAATTGTTTGATTACATTAAAACCCATAACGGGATGGCTTTTGTAAGCGGAGATAGCCCCGCGTTGCTTGATATGGCTGAGGATCGCTCGCTGCCTGCCGTAATTAAATATGGTACTGGCAAGGGAAATGCAATATCAGGCGAATTGCTTGAAAACGCGCCATACTTAAAACTGCGTTGGAAGGTGGCTGATGGAGAATATCACATAACACAGTCACAATTAACAGGTGCCTATAATTTAGATAATATTTTGGCAGCCATCTGTGTTGGTAATTATTGGGGGCTTTCGCCAGATACGGTGAAAGCGGGTATTGAAGGGTATGCCCCACAAAATAACAGATCACAGATAGTAAAAACAACAACCAACACCCTCATCTGCGATTATTATAATGCCAACCCCAGTAGTATGGCCGTAGCTATTGATAATTTAGATAAACTGGATGCCATAAATAAAGTACTTATACTTGGCGATATGTTTGAACTTGGCGATGAAGCAACTGCCGAGCACGCGTTTATTATTAATAAAGCATTGGCTATCCCGGTTAACCAACGAATTTTTATCGGGCCCGATTTTTATAAACATAGCGAATTGGCCAATGCCACCTTTTACCAAACCGTTGAAGACGCTATGGACGCGTTTAAAGTTAACCCGGTATTAAACGCAACTATATTAGTTAAAGGATCAAGAGGGATGGCATTAGAGCGGTTGTTGGCGTTTTTTTAAAATGAAACCTTGTTTGTACTTGTTAACAATACTTACAAATAAGATCATAATAATGCTTTATACTGTTCAATATTAGCTATGTTTGCCACCCATTATTAATTAATTTAAAATATGAAAAAAATCAAATCGTTAGTTTTGTTTCTTAGTTTGTTTGTTGCGGTAAGCTCATGTAAAAAGTCGGATAGCGGTACTACACCCACTAGCGGCGCATCTATAACACTAAAAGTAGATGGCGCAGCAAAAACATCTACATCACAGGTTGCTATACTTTATACATCTTTAAATAGTTTTCAATTAATAGCGCAAATTGGTACTGTAGAATTATTAAATATATCCATTAATAATTTAAAAGTAGGTACTTTTAACACTGGTGGCACTGATGCTATTTTAAGCTATTCTACCGATGCTACTTTTGCTAATACCTTTCTGGGTACAACAGGAACTGTTACTGTTACGTCTTTAACAAGTGATACCATAGTAGGTACATTCCAGTTTACAGGCACAAACGCATCTAGTCTTAAAACCAAAGTTATAAGCGAAGGCTCTTTTAACTGCAAATACAGCAAACAATAAGTTTTAAGATAACACTATAAAGAGCCCCCAATTGTTTTCACAATTGGGGGCTCTTTATTAACCCGTTTGCCGGAAGAAAAAATTTCTGGAAGGGTTTTTGTATACCTTCTCTATATGAAATTTAATTGGTGGAGCTATGTTTTTTTAATGGCCATCTGTTCTTGCAGGCCCAAGCCTGGTTCGTTTACCAGGATTACCTCGGGTAATATAATTAGCGTAAATCCTATAACGCATGCACCCGTTGGTAATAAAGCACCGCTAACCAACATCAATACAGCAAAAACGCCCCCATCTGTTTTAATAGCTTTTGCCCGCTCCCTTATAGGTACGCCATATAAATTTGGCTCAATTGATCCAAAGCAGGGGTTTGATTGTTCGGGTTTTATAACCTATGTATTTAGGCATTTTGGAATAAACGTACCCCGGAGTTCAGTTGATTTTACATTTGTACAGCGGAAAATTGGTAGGAAAAGGGCCAGGCCAGGCGACCTTATACTTTTCACCGGCACTGACAGCACAAACAGAACCGTAGGGCATATGGGTATAATTGTGTCAAATTATAGAGATAGCCTTGTATTTATACACTCCACATCCGGCAAAGCAAAAGGCGTTACCGAAACGCCGTTAAACGTTTATTATCTGGGCCGATACATCAAAACAATCCGCATATTTCCACAAAATAATCAGCAATAATTTATTAATACTAACTAAGCCTGTGGCTTTGTTTAATAACTTGCAATTCATCTTTTAAATACTGAAAACAAGGCCGGCATTCTACATCTGGATTAATGCACGCGTCTCTTAATTTGTAAAGCTTCATCAGGGTTTGATGTTCCTTTACTTCGTTACACAAAAAAAGCAAATCATCTAGCAGGTGGCCATATGCACTCACTTCAATCCGTTCTAGTGCAAATGCAATTGTTGTATCTGCTGTATTATAAAAACAGGCCGCGCCAAAATCGCCGAATAAAGCATTTCCATCATCATCTATCAGGGTATTATGCGCATACAAATCGCTGTGCATAATGCCTTTGCTATGCAACTGCGCCGCCACAGAAACTATTGTACAGGCTGTTTTTAACACCTGCTCAACTGTTAAGCTTAAGCTATCTTTAAAAACATCCCTGGTACAGCTTTCAAAACTGGGTGGGTTTCCCAGGTTAAAAAAACGATCGGGAATCAACCCCATAACTAAGCCTTTTTTACCTTCAGGATGTGCGGCTACCCTTCCAATCAGTTGTACAAGGCCCGGATGCTCCCCCGCGGAAATGAACGTGTTCATTTCATCTTCGGGGTGGCCGTCGCTGGTTACCGCACCTTTAAAAATTTTAATAGCCACATCCTTTGCTTGGCCGTCAACGTGCCAAGTTGCTTTAGAAATAATACCCGATGCTCCTTCGCCAAGTAAGTGATTAATTTCCAATTCATCCCAGCCAATTGGATCAAGCGGTGGTATTGTAGTGTATTCACTAAATGGATTTCCCGAAAACGCGAGCCACGAAAGCTTGGGCATATATAAAAGCCATTCGGGCAAATGGCTGAGTTTATTAGCAGCGATACGCAGCAGAGCCAGTTCCCGGCAATGGCTAAGTTGCTCGGGCAGCGCCTTAAGCCTATTGCCCGCGAGCATCAATTTTTGCATCCTTAAGCAGTTGCCTATCGCCGCGGGTAATTCTGCTATCTGGTTATTGGTAAGTATGAGCCAGCGCAAATTTGGGTTTAATGATTGTGGCGGCACGGTGTCTATCCGGTTACTTTTAAAACCAACAATATCCAGCAAAGGGCAATCGGCCAGTACTTCGGGCAAAACAGTGAATTGATTTTCCGAGCAAAATAAGATCCTTAGCTTATACAGCCGGCCAAAACTTGATGGTAACGCGTTTAAGTTATTGTTAGAAAGGTCAAGCATTTCCAGGGTATCTGCCAGCTCAAATAGCTCTTCTGGAAACATAGAAAGCCCCTCAGAGAGCTTCAGCGCAACTACGCCTTTTAGTTTTCCATCCTGTAATTGTTTTAATGTTTGCATAGTAAAGGTTGCCCTTACAAATATAGATAAACATCCTAATCACCAATTATTAAACCAAAGCATAGTGCCCTTGTATAAATAGATTTTGGAATTTGATATACATCTATTACTTTTAAGCCGCCAATTATATATTTTTTTTGAAAAAATTTGCAACCATATTGCTTTTAAGTATGCACCTGTATTATATAGGGGGCTATATTTTGGCGTTTCAATATTTTATACATAAATCTGAAGTGCAAATACTTAAGCAAATTGATGATAATAAAATTGACGCCACAAAGCTTTTTGAAATAAAGATTCCCATACATCAGCCTTATATTTCTGATTGGTCTGAATATGAACAGGCTCAGGGCCAGATACAACTCCATGGAACTTATTATCGCTATGTAAAATTGAAAATGAGTAGTGATACCGTTTCCTTTATATGTATCCCCAATACGGTAAAAACAAGGTTATCCAAAGCCAATGTTGTGATCACAAAAGATATTAGTGATATCCCCGTAAACAAAAAGGGGCATGATTCTGCCGCCAAAAAAGGTAACCCCGGCAATGAATATAGCTATCAAATAGCCCATTACCAATATATTCAGTTTGGTAATTTATTCCAAACCCAATTCCGCCCTATAACTGCATTGCTCATTGAACCCTTCATTGAGTCGCCCGGCAAACCACCTGATACCAATAGTTAAATTCTCTTCAAATTAACCAGCGATTACTGATTAATATAGGCTGCATGCTATTTAATAGCATCTAATGGCGTATGTAAATTTTGTATTTTTCCGGGGCCTGTAACTTTTTTATCATAAAAAGTATGTAGTTAATCGGCCTTGTAAAACACATTTGTAATCCTCTATAGTCTGTTAAAATCTCCCAACGCGTGAGTGTTTTAATGGCATATTTAAATCAATAACTAATTACTTTAATATTAAAAAAACATGAAATACTTATATATAACACTTTTAACCCTTTGCCTATTGAACTTAATGCCCAACAAAGTAAATGCTCAGGGCTGCGTAGCAATCCGCCAAATGGGCGGAGATAATCCTTTATCATCTGGCGGGTACACCCTTTTAAAAGGCGAAGCTCAAATTGGAGCCAATTATCGTTATTTCCATTCCTGGCGTCATTTTGTAGGTACTACCGAGCAACCTCAACGTCAAATAACCGGCGGCGGGCACGATGCTAATGGAAACCCCCTCGGCGATGCGGTAAATATATATTCGCATGCTGTTGATTTTAATTTTTCTTATGGCCTTACCAATCGCATTCAATTAAATCTCGCGGTTCCGTTTGTCCATAATGAACGATCGCAAGTGTTAAAAGCTCCAAAAGATACTTTTCGGTATAGCGTATTTGCACAAGGGTTGGGAGATGTTCGGTTAAGTGCCAATTATTGGATTTTTAATCCTGAAAAAGCACATAAAGGTAATTTGATGTTAGGTTTGGGTTTAAAATTAAATACCGGCAATCATTCCGCAACATACGATGCACCGCAAACAGATGGTTCAATAAAGAATGTAGTTATGGATCAAGCTATCCAACCGGGTGATGGCGGGATTGGTTTTTCCGTTGAAATGCAAGCATTCCGGAAATTATACAATAGCATTTATGGCTTTGCAAACGGGTATTACCTGTTCAATCCGCAACAATCAAACGGAACGGCTAAATCACAGCCTAAAGCCGGGTTAGAAGGCTACCAATTATACGCCTCGCCCGATCAATATTTTGCCCGTGCGGGTGTTTTGACCTCGGTAGGTGCATATAAGAGTTTAACCTTGTCGCTGGCCGGTCGCGTTGAGGGCATCCCGGCTTATGATGCATTAGGTGGCGAAGTAGCCTATAGGCGTCCGGGTTTTGTTGTATCTGTAGAATCTGGTTTATCATACCGTCTCGGAAAACATGGTTTTAGCTTATTTGTACCTTATAACTTCGTCAAAAACCGTATCCAAAGCGCTGCGGATATTGCCGATCAGAATCTGCAAAATTCAAAAATTTCAGACCCATCAAAATTTGTTCATGTGCAGGGTGATGCGGCATTTGCAGATTATTCTATAAATTTAGGTTATAGCTTCCGTTTTGGTAAATCAATGACCAAAGCACATTAACTTGTTTGCAAAGAGTAATAGTTATACAATTACACCCATTGCATAGCTATTAATGATATATAAATTTACAGGGCTGCCATAAAAGGCAGCCTTTTTTGCGTATGTGCTTATAGTACAAAAGCATCTTAAATAATTTGAATGCATTTATTAAAAGATGCACTACCAATCATAAATAACGTTCAACCAAAATCGGCGTTCCTGTTGTTATAAGCTATTGCACAATACAAGTTTATTATGCAACTTTGCAACGCTTATAAAGAAAGATGGAGGGATTAGACCCTGCGATGTCTTAGCAACCTGTACTTACAAGGTGCTACATTCTACTTAAACCACGCTTCACGGTTTAAGACGGATAAGCGAAGGTCAATCTAACACCCGACTTTTCGATATAAGCTTTTTTTAGTAGCAAGTAATTAGTATCAGGTATCAAGATGATTTGCAATTGGTCATTTAAGCTTTATATCTATATACTTGACACTAATTGCTTATAACTGTATCATTAAGCCCTACTTGCTACTTGATACTAATTACTTGATACCAAATGGATATTAGACAAGAATTACAAAAGCGGATATTGATAATTGACGGTGCGATGGGTACAATGATCCAGCGTTATCAATTGCAGGAAGCTGATTTTCGTGGGGAGCGGTTTAAAAATCATCATTCGGACTTGCAAGGCAATAACGACCTTCTAAACATTACTCAGCCCCATATTATAAAAGCAATCCATGCCGAATACCTGGAGGCTGGCGCCGATATAATCGAGACCAATACTTTTAGTACCCAGGTTATTTCGCTGGCTGATTACCACCTTGAAGAGTTAGCCTACGAGTTAAGTTATGAGGGTGCCCGCCTTGCCCGCGAGGCCGCTGATGAGTATACCAAAAAAAATCCTGAACGGCCCCGCTTTGTTGCAGGCGCGATCGGGCCAACCAACCGTACCGCTTCAATGTCGCCGGATGTAAATGATCCCGGCTATCGCGCTGTTACGTTTGATGATCTGGCCGAAGCTTATTATACTCAAGTTCGCGGCCTGGTTGACGGTGGATCGGACGTATTGCTGATAGAAACTATTTTCGATACGCTTAATGCCAAAGCGGCATTATTCGCCATTAAGCGTTATGAAAACGAGTGTAAAGAACAAGGCAAAGATTACCCGGCTTTCCGGCCTACTGGTGGCATCATGATCTCCGGTACCATTACCGATGCATCAGGCAGAACTTTATCCGGGCAAACTGTTGAAGCATTCTGGAACTCTATCCGCCACGCAAACCTAATTTCTGTTGGTTTGAACTGTGCGTTAGGAGCCAAAGAAATGAGGCCGCATATTGAAGAGCTATCCGAAAAAGCCAACATTTTTATTTCGGCATACCCAAATGCTGGTTTACCAAACGAGTTTGGCGCGTATGACGAAGCCCCGCATGAAACCGCGCACCTCGTTGAAGATTTTATGCAAGCCGGGCTGGTTAATATTGTGGGTGGTTGTTGCGGTACCACGCCTGATCATATTAGTTGTATAGCTAAAAAGGCCGAAAAATTTGGGCCAAGGCAAGTGCCTCAAATTGAACCATACATGCGTTTAAGCGGGTTGGAGGCAGTAACTATTATGCCCGAAACTATGTTTGTTAACGTTGGCGAACGTACCAACATCACAGGCTCGCCCAAGTTCTCTAAACTTATTTTAGCCGAAGATTACGAGGGTGCTTTAGTAGTGGCACGCCAGCAGGTTGAAGGTGGCGCCCAGGTGATCGATATTAACATGGATGAAGGGATGATAGATTCGGAAGCCGTTATGGTCAAATTTATGAACCTTATAGCTTCTGAACCCGATATTGCCAAACTGCCTATCATGGTAGATTCATCAAAATGGACGGTTATTGAGGCCGGCTTGAAATGCCTGCAGGGTAAGGGTATTGTTAATTCAATTTCGCTAAAAGAAGGCGAAGATAAGTTCAGGGAATCTGCCCGCAAAATAATGCAGTATGGCGCGGCCACGGTGGTGATGGCTTTTGATGAGACCGGGCAAGCCGATAGCCTGGAACGCCGTATAGAAATTTGTACCCGTAGTTATAATATATTGGTTAACGAAGTTGGCTTTCCTCCAGAGGATATTATTTTTGACCCCAATATTTTAACCGTTGCCACCGGATTAGAAGAACATAACAACTACGCGGTGGATTTTATTGAGGCCACCCGCTGGATAAAACAAAACTTACCTCACGCCAAAGTAAGCGGTGGAGTAAGTAATATTTCTTTCTCGTTCCGCGGTAACAATGTGGTGCGTGAGGCTATGCATTCGGCATTTTTATACCATGCTATTTTAGCGGGTATGGATATGGGTATTGTAAATGCCGGAATGCTTGAAGTGTATGAAGAGATCCCCAAAGAGCTATTGATACTGGTAGAAGATGTATTGCTTAACCGCAGGCCAGATGCTACTGAACGACTGGTTGAATTTGCCGACACCGTTAAAAGCAAGGGCAAAGAGATTGTTAAAGATGAAGAATGGCGCAAAGACCCGGTTGAAAAGCGGCTTTCTCATTCGTTAGTAAAAGGCATTATTGAATACCTGGACGATGACGTAGAAGAAGCCCGCCTCAAATATCCCAAACCATTGGAGGTAATTGAAGGCCCTTTAATGGATGGTATGAACATAGTTGGCGATTTGTTTGGTGCCGGCAAAATGTTTCTGCCGCAGGTAGTAAAATCTGCCCGGGTAATGAAAAAGGCGGTAGCTTATTTATTGCCGTTCATCGCAGCGGAAAAAGCCAGAGCCCTTTCTTCGGGCGAGGGTGCAGGCGATGCTCGCAGCAACGCGGGTAAAATATTGATGGCCACTGTAAAAGGTGATGTACACGATATTGGTAAAAATATTGTAGGTGTAGTTTTGGCCTGTAACAACTTCGAAATTATCGACCTCGGGGTTATGGTTCCGGCACAACGGATAATTGAAGAAGCTAAAGCTCAGAATGTTGACATTATTGGCCTCAGTGGATTAATTACCCCGTCGCTGGATGAAATGGTGCATTTTGCCAAAGAGATGGAACGCCAGAATTTTACTATCCCTTTAATTATTGGCGGGGCAACTACATCTCGCATACATGCGGCCGTAAAAATTGCGCCTAATTATTCGGGGCCTGCCATACATGTGCTTGATGCCTCGCGCAGCGTTACCGTTTGCAGTAACCTGATGAGCAAAGATAACCGTGATGCCTATATTCAGGGAATTAAAGACGAATACGATAAAGCACGGGAGGCCCATTTAAATAAAAAGTCGGATAAGCGGTTTGTGAGCATTGGCGATGCCCGCAGGCAAAAAATTGACCTCGACTTATCACTTGTCGCGCCAAAGCCCAAATTTTTAGGCACTAAAGTTTTTGAAGCCTTCCCGCTGGAAGAATTAGTGCCTTATATCGACTGGACGCCGTTTTTCCATACCTGGGAGCTCCGCGGAAGCTATCCTAAAATATTTGATGATAAGGTGGTTGGCATAGAGGCTAAAAAATTATACGATGACGCCCGCGCCCTGCTAACAGAAATTGTAGCTAATAAACTATTACAAGCTAATGGCGTTATTGGTTTTTGGCCCGCGAATAGTGTTGGCGATGATATTGAGTTATATACTGACGAAAGCCGTACCGAAGTTTTATCAACCATATATACGCTGCGCCAGCAGGCCGAAAAGGTAAATGGAGAACCCTATTATGCCCTGTCGGACTTTGTTGCGCCAAAGCAAAGCGGCGCGGCCGATTATTGGGGTGGCTTTGCCGTAACCGCCGGTATTGGCTGCGATGAGCTGGTTGCAAAATTTGAAAGGGATCATGACGATTACAACAGTATAATGGCCAAGGCTATTGCCGATAGGTTTGCTGAGGCTTTCGCCGAAAAAATGCACGAGCTGGTACGCAAGGATTACTGGGGTTATGCCAATGATGAACATTTGGATAGCGAGGACCTGATTAAAGAAAAATATCAGGGAATACGCCCCGCTCCAGGTTACCCCGCATGCCCCGACCATACGGAGAAAACCACTTTATTTGAACTACTTAAAGCCGAAGATAATGCAAAAATGTACCTGACAGAAAGCCTTGCCATGACACCGGCTGCATCAGTAAGTGGCTTTTATTTCGCACACCCACAGTCGCGCTATTTTGGCCTGGGTAAGATAAATAAAGACCAGGTAGTTGATTACGCCGAACGTAAAGGTGCGGACCTGAATACTACTGAACGGTGGCTGAGCCCGAATTTAGCTTATTGAGTTACGAGTTGCGCGTTTTAAGTTGTGAGTTAATCTTATTAAAATGGTTTATACTGAGTTAGAAGTTTGGAAAGAAGCAAGAATGTTAGTCAAGTTAATGTACTTGCAATTCCCCCAATTTCCTAAAGATGAACTTTTTGGCTTACAATCACAAATGAAACGCGCGGTGGTTTCTATCCCATCCAATATAGCTGAAGGATGTGGAAGAAACCATCATAAAGATTCTTTACAGTTTTTCTTTATTGCAAGAGGCTCCGCATACGAATTAGAAACTCAGCTTTATCTTGCATTTGATCTTTCATTTATCAACGAAAATATATTTGATGAAGTTTTGTTGCAAATAGGAAAAGTAAGAAAATTGCTTAACGGGTTTATAAATTACTTTGAATCTTTAGCAAATAAGCCATAAACTCGCAACACACAACTAACAACCCAAAACTACTTAAACTACTCGATACTAACTACTTGATACTAAATGAAAATCACCGATCACATTAAAAACGCTAACGGCAAAACACTTTTTTCATTTGAATTGCTGCCACCTATAAAGGGCCAGGGCATACAGGGTATTTATAATGCTATTGACCCGCTCATGGAACTTAACCCTCCGTTTATTGATGTTACCTCATTACGTGAGGACTTGGTTTATAAAGAACATGCCAGTGGCTTGCTTGAAAAAGTAATTACCCGCAAGCGGCCAGGAACGGTTGCCTTGTGCGCGGCTATTATGAATAAATATAAGGTTGACGCGGTTCCGCATTTAATTTGCGGCGGGTTTACTAAAGAAGAAACCGAGTATGCTTTAATAGACCTTCAATTTTTGGGTATTGACAATGTGCTGGTGCTCCGCGGGGATGCTCGTAAGGCCGATTCTGGGTTTATCCCCACGCCGGGCGGCCATGCTTATGCTACCGATCTGCTTGGGCAGGTGGTACATATGAATAATGGCATGTACCTGCATGATACTGAACCAAGCTCGTTTAAAACAGATTTCTGTATTGGCATAGCCGGATATCCTGAAAAGCATTTTGAAGCACCAAACCTTAAAACCGACTTTAAGTACCTGAAGCAAAAAGTAGAAATGGGTGCCGATTTTATTGTGACCCAAATGTTTTTCGACAATAAAAAGTATATCGATTTTGTAAAACTTTGCAGGGAAAACGATATTAATGTACCGATAATTCCGGGGTTAAAGCCTATTACATCGTCTAAGCAAATGATCAACCTGCCAAAAATATTCCATATAGACATGCCCGAAGACCTGAGTGACGCGGTTGCGGCTTGTAAAACCGAAGCGGAAGTTAAAAATGTGGGCATTGAATGGATGATCAATCAATGTAAAGAACTGGTAGAATTTGGAGTGCCTGTACTGCACTTTTATACCATGGGCAACGCCGAACCTACCAAGCGGATAGCTCAGGCCATATTTTAGTGATATTGGGTATTAGGTCAATTGGTATCAATACCCAATGTGTTCAACTCCTGTGCGAGGTGCATGGGCGAGGTGAAATGTATGGACCTGATTCCCATTGCCCTTGCGGCTAATATATTGCGGTAATTATCATCAATAAATAAAGCTTCGTTTGTTTTTACCTGATAACGATCCAGTAATAACTGATAAAATTGAGGTGCCGGTTTACGGATCCCTTCAGCTCCCGATACTACAATACCATCAAACCAATTCAGAAAATCATATTTGGTTAATGCGATCGGGAAAGTTTCGGCAGACCAGTTGGTGAGGGCGTATAATTTATATTTTCCGCCTACCTTTAGGGCTTTAAACTGTTCAACAGTTTCTTCAATAGCACCGCCTAGCATGTCTTCCCATCGGCTATAATAAGCCCTGATGTTAGCCTCATACTCCGGAAATTGCGCAATCAGTATATCCGTTCCCTGTTGAATAGAACGCCCCGCATCCTGCTCCTCATTCCATTGCATGGTACAAATGTTTTCAAGAAAGTAGGTTATTTCGTCATCGTTTTCAAACAACTTTCTGTATAAAAGATACGGATCCCATTGGATTAACACGTTTCCCAGATCAAATATGATGGTGTTGATCATAAGTTTGGTTTCATTAAATGGAACAAACTACCCGCGATTTTTGGACAAGATTGTAATTAAGCATTATTCATCAAATACCACTTAAACCCAGCAAAATCACTCCCTAATGCAGCTACTACATGCAATTTTCCTTCCAGTTCTTTAACTTGCTCGGGCACAACTATCTTGCTCTCCATCTCGGCATTAAATACCTCAGGAAATTTGCAGGGGTGTGCCGTTGCTAAAAACACACCGGCACTTTTGTCTTCCGGGTGTTGTGCTTTCCAATCTTTTAGCGCGCGCCATGCAATAGCGGTATGGGGGCATTCAATATAGTTATAGGCGGTAAAAGCATCTTCTAACGCTTTTACTGTTTGATCGTCGGTATAGCTTACACCAGTTATTAGTTTTTTTAGTTCCGCCATATCGCCTTTAAACATTTCGTCAATACGCACCCAATTACTCGGGTTGCCTACGTCCATTGCGTTTGATAATGTTTGCACCGATGGCTTAGGCTCATATACGCCCGATCTTAAAAAGGCAGGTACGGTATCATTGGCATTAGTAGCCGCTATAAATTGTTTTACAGGCAGCCCCAGTTTCCAGGCTAATAGCCCAGCGCCTATGTTGCCAAAGTTGCCGCTTGGTACAGAGAATGTTACATCGGTTTTACCCTCGCGCAATAACTGGGCATAAGCATTAAAATAATAAAAAGTTTGAGGTATAAGCCGGGCAATGTTGATGGAGTTTGCCGATGTAAGGCGAAATTGAGCATTTAATTCATTATCGGTAAAAGCCTGTTTAACCAATGCCTGGCAATCATCAAAAGTGCCATCAACTTCTACGGCACGTATGTTTTTACCATTGGTTGTTAATTGCAGCTCTTGTATTGGGCTAACTTTACCTTTGGGATAAAGTATGGTTACCCTGGTATTGGGCACGCCTAAAAAGCCTAAAGCCACCGCACCGCCAGTATCACCAGATGTAGCCACCAATACATCAAGCATTTTTTCGCCGTCTTTTAAAAAATAGCTCATTACCCGGCTCATAAACCTTGCGCCAAAATCTTTAAAGGCTAATGATGGGCCATGGAAAAGCTCAAGTACATAAATATTTTCTTCTAGTTTAACTACCGGGGCAGCAAAGTTAATTGCATCGTCAATAATGGCTTTCAGGTCAGTTTCCGGAATAGCGTCCGTTAATAACGTTTTAGCAACCTTAAAAGCTATTTCGGGTAGGGAGTATTTAGCTATATTTTGTATAAAATCGGCATCTAACTGCGGAATGCTTACCGGCATATATAAACCCCTGTCCTGAGGTAAGCTATTAAAAACAGCCTCCTTAAACGGCACATGTACTGATGGACTATTGGTACTGTAAAAATTCATGACTAGTCGATTATTTTGGGGCCCTGCTCATTAACTGCAGATACATAAGTGTAACTGGCGATATGAAGGGTGGTTAAATGTTTTTGTATTTTTTCTGTAATAGCGGTAGCGGTTTGTTCATCGCGGGCAAACGCAAAAACTGAAGGGCCGGAGCCAGATATGCCAAAACTGATAGCACCCATTTCCATGGCCATCTCACGCATTTTATAAAAATCCGGAATCAATATAGAGCGCACTGGCTCAACCAGCACATCTTTCATGCTACGGCCTATCAGGTCTATATCGTTCATAAATAAGCCGCTTACCAAGCCCGCAACATTTCCCCATTGGATAACCGCGTCTTTTAATAACACCTTGCTGCGGATCATCTGGCGGGCATCGCGTGTAGGTACATCCACATCAGGGAACACAATAGCACAATACAAGCCCGGGGGAACAGGGAGTTTTATTATATCCAGAGGCTCGTAACTACGTATCAGCACAAAGCCGCCCAATATAGCCGGGGCCACATTATCAGCATGGCCGTAACCGCATGCAAGTTCTTCGCCTTTCATGGCAAATGGAACAAGCTCGTGCCGGGTAAGCAAATTATCCAATAAAGAATTAATTGCAAATAGCCCAGCTACCGTACTCGCCGAACTCGAACCTAAACCACTACCTATGGGCATTTTTTTATGCAATTCAATATCTACACCAATATCTGTACGGTTAATGTGTTTCAAATAATGCTGTACACTAGCGCTTACCGTGTTTTTATCCGCACTAAGCGGCAGGCGGCCATTGTCGCCGGTTATTTTACTTATAGTAACACCAGGCTTGCCAGTCATGCGCATCACAACTTCGTCGCCGGGAGCGTTAACAGCAAAGCCTAATATATCAAAGCCGCAAACCACATTTGCTACTGTTGCCGGAGCAAATACTTTTATAGATTCCATAGCACTTTATATTCCCTAAAAAGGAAACTTATAATTTTTATCATATAACTTATTTATTACGTCCCCCTTAAAGGGATATGGAGTGCCTTTTTAATGCGCCCCTACATTTACAATATCAGCAAATACACCTGCGGCGGTAACTTCGGCACCGGCGCCCGGGCCCTTAACCACTAGCGGCCGTTCTTTATAACGTTCGGTGGTGAATGATATGATGTTATCACTTCCCGAAAGGGTAAAAAACGGATGGCTCTCATTAACTGTTTCGAGCGTTATAGATACCTTGCCGTTTTCCAGTTTACCTATATAGCGTAATACTTTACCTTCAGCTTCGGCTTTGGCCTTCATATCAGCAAAAAAAGCATTCTGATTATTAAGCTCGGCATAAAAATCAGCTACCGAATTTGCATCCAAACAAGGCTGTGGCAGCATGTTTTCAATATCAACGTCAGATGGCTCCAGCGCGTAGCCGGCATCACGTGCCAAAATTAACATTTTACGCATAAAATCCGTGCCTCGCAAATCATCTCTCGGATCGGGCTCTGTATAACCTTTTTCCTGAGCCATTTTTACGGTATCATGAAATGTGGCATCACCCTTGAAATTATTAAAAATAAACGAAATAGTGCCCGAAAGGATAGCCTCAATTTTAATCACACGGTCGCCACTTAGCATCAGATCTTTCAGGGTGCGTACTATTGGTAAACCCGCGCCTACATTAGTTTCGTAATAAAAATCGACCCCATGTTTGCGTGCCGTATTTTTAAAAGTTTTGTATTGACTGTACGAAGCCGAGTTGCCAATTTTATTACAGGTAACAATTGATATGTTAGATTTGAATATAGTTTCGTACATGTCAATTGGCTTTGTACTGGCCGTATTATCCACAAATACACAGTTAGGCAAATTCATTGCCTTCATTTGTGCAACAAAGTCTTCCAGGTTTGCCTGCTGATTGGAGTTGTTTAAAGTTTCCTTCCAGTTATTAAGTTCCAGGCCCCTGGCATCAAATACCATTTTACTGGTATTGCTTATGCCCGCTACTTTAATTTGTATACCGTTATGCTCTTTTAAGAAGTCGGTATGATCGTACAACTGTCTGAACAATGTTGTACTGATATTACCTGTGCCTACACAAAATACATGTAAGGTTTTATTTAAGGCAACAAAAAAGTCTTCGTGTACCGCGTTTAGGGCTTTAGCCAGATCGCTACGCGAAATAACAACCGATATGTTATACTCCGACGAGCCTTGCGCTATCGCCCTTACGTTGATGCCATTGCGGCCCAGGGCATGAAACAATTTACCCGATATGCCAGGAGTTTGTTTCATATTTTCGCCAACTATGGCTAAGACGGATAAATCTTGCTCAATTACTGGTTTTTCAAGCTTTTTAGCTTCTATTTCAAGTTCAAACTCATGCTCAATTAAACCCAGGGCCTTAACCGCGTCCGCGGGAGGGATGGCGAACGTTATGCTATGCTCTGATGATGATTGGGTGATGAGGATAACGCTGATCTGTTCGCGGGCAAGCATAGAGAATACTCTGCCGCTAAAGCCCGATTTGCCCACCATGCCGCTACCCTCAATGTTGATGATACTTACATCATTAATAGATGATATACCCTTGATAGGTAAATTAGAAGGGCTGCAATCATGCTTAATATAAGTACCCTCAAATTCAGGTTCAAAAGTATTAAGGATAACGATAGGGATCTTTTTCAGGAAAGCCGGTATCATAGTTGGCGGGTAAATTACTTTTGCGCCAAAAAAAGAAAGCTCCATAGCTTCGGTATAGGAGAGCTCGGGCAATGAGAATGCTTTTTTAACTATGCGTGGATCAGCGGTCATCATGCCGTTCACATCTGTCCAAATCTGTATCTCGGTGCTATTTAAAGCCGATCCAAGGATAGCAGCTGTATAGTCGCTTCCGCCCCGGCCTAATGTAGTAATGCGATTATCATCATTACTGGCTATAAAGCCTGTTACAAATAATATCTTTCCGGCATTTTCATTGTAATAATTACGGATGAGCAATTCGGTCAATTCCATATGTACTTTGGCATAGCCAAAGCTGCTATCCGTTTTAATTAATTCGGCCGCATTAACAAATTGCGCCTGCGGAACGTGCTGTGCCGCAATTTTGCTGATCATAAAAGTTGAACACCGCTCGCCGTAACTCAGCACCAGATCCCGTGTTTGGGCGGTTAACTCCCGCAAACTATATATACCTTGTAACAGGTCTTCCAATTCGTTAAAATAGATCCTTAATTTGGTAAATACCGGGTTTTGGCATTGCACATCCATTAATGCTTTTATTACATCAAAATGCTTTTTTTCAAGCTCGGCCATATGGTCTGCAAAACCATTTCCGATAGCTGCCTGCTCTGCCATTGTTACCAAAAGATTAGTTACACCGCTCATGGCGGATAAAACGATCACTGGATTTTGGCCTGTTTGGCTTTCTTTTTTTAGAATGTTGAGTACAGTACTGATACCTTGAACGGATCCTACCGATGTGCCTCCAAATTTTAAGATTTTCATTTAGCGTATTCTTATTAACAGTGCTGAAACATATATATAGTAATTACCTGGTTGGCAAGCAGTATAATGTTTCATGGTTATTTTAAATAAAAAAGCCTTTCTCTTTTGGAGGAAGGCTTTTTTGTGGTTTTTATATTTTCATTCATTATAATACCATAAATTATTCTTCCTCCGAAACGCTGCCGGTGGTGCTAATAATGGTTGTTATAATTGTTTTATTGTTAAACATTTTAAATTGCATGTTACTTTAAACATTGCGGGCGTAAAGTAAGCAGTTATATTTTAAATCTGCAACTACAATTTTATATTTTTTCATCTTGAGCTATTTGGTAAGCCTATGTTCTATGCAAATGTTGCTTTTGATATTTATTAAATTAATTAACACTATAACAACATTATATAACTATATTTGTTATAGTAACAACAAAATGAATAAAAATTTTAAATATATATAATTATGCCGACTGGTTTTACAACAATACTAAAGGGAGAAAGTGTTAATAAAAAGGAGATTTTTATTAAACGATTAATGGAAGTGGAAGAGCGGCATATTGATTGGTTTAAAAAGCGCCCGGCTCTTTTTGATTATCATACACACGATTCCATTAAAAACCACACTTTTAACGAAGAGGATGGTAACTTGTTCCGTTTAAATTTTTGGAAGCATTGTGAATTGCCCGAAAAAATTAAAAACGAATGCGTACAAGCCTTTAAAGAAGTTTTTGGAGCTGCGGGCTTATTAGCTTAAACACTATTAATAGGCAATTTATTGCCTATTGCGCAACTCTAGTTAATGTAGTGGTTAAATTATTAACCAACATATTAACATATGCGCTTAAATGGCATATGTTTTGATATTTCATTTCCAAAAAATTAATGATATGGAAATGATTCTTTTTACAACTGTTATTGTATTAGTGTTGTTGATAAGCAAATTAGTGGAATACTTGGTAAATAAATATAAGATCAATTAATAATGTAAAGCCTTAAAATTGGGCTGTCATTTTTTAAAGTACAATGCTAATACTGCCTGCTTTTTTTACTATTTGTTTTGCATATGTATCATAGCCTTCAAAAATCCAGTAATAAGTGCCTACAGGCAACTTTTTTCCACCACTTGTTCCATCCCAACCTTTGTTTGAATCTTGAGTTTCAAATAAAAGCTTTCCATACGAATTAAATATCCTCAAATATTTAAGATGCATAGCAATTGGTGTTTTAATTGCAAAAACATCATTTTTACCGTCTCCGTTAGGTGTAAAAACATTGATATTGAAATCCACATCAGGAGGTTTATTTATAGTTACTTTAACTGGCGCAATTAAACTACAAGAATTTCCGTTAACTGCTTTAATGTAATAGGTGCCCCTATTCTTTATTTTATCAGGATTTTTTAACTCAATGGTGGCAAGGCTATCTCTGTAATATGAATAAACTGTTCCATTTTCAACTATATAACTATGTGTAATATCAACAGTATCAGGAAATGTCACGGGTGGTGGATTGGTAATTGCTAACTTTGGATAAGAATAAACATTTACAGAAACTGGCACGGTTACAACACAACCTGCAGCATTTGAGGCCATTATGTAATACTGGCCGTTTTTAGTTACAGTTTGAGGGTTTACTAAGGAAATGGTCGCTTTATCATCCATCCAATAGCTAAGCTTAAGGCCCTGGTCACTTCCATTTGTTACACTTTGGAGGGTTAAATCAACACTGTTACAGCCGGATGGATTATTGATTATCAACAACGGGAGCTCATTAATCAATACAGTAACCGGCTTTATAGCACTACATTTAATGCCATTTATTGCTTTTATGTAATATGTGCCGCTATTTTTTATACTATCGGGATGCAGTAGGATTTTGGTAGCACTTTCATCATTCCAATAAGTAAGATTATTAGCTGAAATGCTACCGGCGGTTATAGCGGGGGCTTTAATATTTACTATTGCAGGTTTACAAACCGCTGCTGGATTTGTAATAACCAGCTGGGGGCTGTCAAAAAGCATCACTTTTACGGGGGTGGTATAAATACAGCCACCGGGAGTTATAGCCTGTATATAATAGGTGCCGTTTTTATTTATGTTTTTAGGATCGAGAATAAAATTGGTTGTTTGGCTGTCGGTATAATAATTATACGTAAAGCCCGAATCAGTCCCCAATGTTACAGCTGGAGCGGTTAAATCAACTCCAATATTTTTGCATTCAGATATAGAATCCACAATATGCAAAGCTAGCTTTTCTGCACTTTTAATAGTTGTGGAAATAGTGTCTTCACACCCAATTCCCGGAAACGGAACAATTCGTACCGAATATTTGGTGCCTATTGGTGGTTTTGGTGATACGGAATAGGAATTATTTGTGGAGAGTATATTAGAAAAGTCTTGTCCGTTATACCAGTAGTATTCTTTAAAACCCGACGGAGCGGTTAACGTAATTGAATTAAGATCTGGACAGATTACATTTCCAGCTATTGGTGATTTGCAATTTTGATTTATATCTATATAAGCATATCCAAAATGACCTCCCAGAGCACAATCATTGGTGGTAAATTCTAATCTTATTGTTTTACCGGCGTAGTTTATTAAATTAATGGTAACTGGCGACCAAGGTTTATAAAATACATCTCTCCCTACTGTTGATAGTTTAAACCCCGGCAGGTTTGATGTTGCCTGAAAATCAAAACTACCGCAATCGGCATATTTATTTAAATCAACATCAAATACTTTTGCGGTAAATCGGGGTTGCTGAAAAGATGCATGATTGGGATTTTGAAAAACAACCGCGTAATAATAAATCAAACTATATTCGCTAACATTATCAGGCACCTTAAATGTATAGGTTAGTCTTTCTGCTTCGCTACCTGTATTACTATTTCCTAATTTAACGCATGCACTGCTGCCATTAGGGCTGGCTACTGGAAAGCCTCCATAAGGGTCAAACCGATTATCTTTACGAAATACGATCTCGTGCCTTCCGGCCACTATTCCCGAATTGGGAAATGAAAGTACTCCCGACCTATCAATTTTGCCTGTATAGCCACTCCAATTTGTAAAATCTCCGTTATCAAAACCAATATTAATCGGGCATTGTGCCAAAGTAACACTTGTTAATAGCACAAAAGCTATTAAAATATAAAATTTACTCTTTATCACTTCAGTACTTATTCAGGCTATAAACGAAGCATAAATTTACTAAAAGTTTAACTTATAATAAATTTATTTTAAATGTGGATTAGAAATAAAAAATAGATCATTGTTAATTTATGACAATGATGTTGTAACCCGTTTCACCTATTAGTTCAAGTTTATATCTTTACAACCTTAATGCATGGATTAATAACAAAATCAACAGGTAGCTGGTACCAGGTACAAACCCCTGAAGGTAAAAAACTGGATTGCCGTATTAAAGGTAAATTTAGGATAAAGGGTATTACTACAACCAACCCTTTAGCTGTGGGCGACCTTATTGAGTTTGACATGGAACCTGACCAGGAAACAGGTATAATTACAACCCTGCATGAGCGTAAAAATTATATTATTCGTAAGTCGATTAATTTATCCAGACAGGCACAAATTATCGCCGCTAACCTCGACCAGGCTTTTTTAGTTGTTACGCTTGCTTCGCCACGAACCTCGCTGGGCTTTATCGACCGGTTTTTAGTTACCGCCGAAGCTTACCATATTCCCGCAAGATTAATATTTAATAAACTTGACCTTTTTAGCGACGAAGGCCTGGAAATACTGGCTGTGTATCGTAGAATTTATGAAAACCTTGGTTACCCATGTTATGAGGTTTCGGCTGTTAAAGGGATCAATGTAGATAAAATAATTGATGTGCTAAAAAACAAGGTGAGTTTGTTCTCTGGTCATTCAGGTGTTGGAAAATCAACACTCATTAACAAAATTTTACCGCAATTAAGCCTGCGTACTACACAGGTTTCTGAGTGGCATGATAAAGGGATGCATACGACCACTTTTGCCGAAATGTTTGAATTGCCTTCCGGCGGATTTATTATTGACACCCCCGGCATACGTGAACTGGGTATTGTTGATATAGAAAAAAAAGAGCTTGGCCAATTGTTTCCAGAGATGCGTAAACGAATGGATGGTTGCCGTTTTAAAAACTGCCGACATATAAACGAACCGGGATGTGCTATTTTATCTGCAGTTGAAACCGGAGAGATTGAACTATCCCGTTACGAGGGTTATTTAAGTATTTATAATGGGCATGATACCCGTGCATGATCAATTAATCAATATAAAATCTTTAAGATAACTGCATTCGCCAACAGCTCTTTTATAGAAAACCGTTTTTTTATAGGTTGTTTTTAACGTTGTAAAATAGGTATTGTTTTTTATTTGCAGTAGATATAATTTTTGCAGGTCATCAAAATTGGTAGCATCATACTCGGGGTATACCACTTGCTTTTGATGGCATTTAGCCGCCATGAGCGTGCATTTTGCTTTAAATTCCAAATTGTTACTTAAGGAGCGGGCAATAAGGTAATATTTTTCGGCATTTTTTGTTTTGATATAATCATCGTCATAATTGTATTTTTTTGCCCGGCCAAAATCTGTTGATGACCAGCTATAAGATATTAAATACCATGCGTTGCCATAATGCGAGGTGTTGTAAATACCCGTTGCAAATTTATAATAATAGGATGCCGCGTTTTGAGAATCTGTTTTTATCTGGGTTTCTAAATTACTCATAACCTGTGCAAATTGAAGTTTATTATATCCTTTTGATTTATTGCCATATTTTAACACTTTGGGATAATCGTTTATTTGGTCAATAAAAGGATCGGCTAAATAATCATTAGATGCGGCTTTGGGCATGATACCGGCGTTGATATTTTTAAAACACACCATTGCATTGGTATATTTATGCTCCCGTAAATAAAGGGTACCCAGCAACTCATTTAAATCAGTTAATTTAATATCTAACAAGCCGTCTGCTAAAAACCGCAAGTAGGGTTCATCCGGTGGGTTCTGTTTCCATTTAATTATCGCATTCAAATTTGCGGAATGAAGATAGTTTTGCCAAAACACCATATGCTCACTACATTTTGCTAAAACAAGGGCGGCCTTAGTTGTATCGCCTTGTTGTAAATAAGAAGGGGCAAGTATTTGCTGGTAAAAGTTGCGGGCAGTGATAATGAATTTTTGATCATCATTAAAGGCAAAATCGCCTCTCTTTTTTTTAATTTCAGTTTTTACCTTATCATCCAGCCATTTTAAAGCTGGAAGCAAGCTAGTTTCGTTAACATGGTTGAGTTGCTTAATACTTTGGGCAGATAGCAGTAATTGAATTATTTGTTTCTGATCATTCAATTTTGGATTTCGCTCTTCACCCATTTGCTTTAACCAGTTTAAACCCTCTGCCGTATCGCCCTGCATCCACGAAATGTAAGCGGCTGCCAAATAACCAATACCGGGCTCAGTATATTTTTTTTCTATAGTAAGCTGCTTACAAAAAGCTTTTAACTGCGGCATGTATGTTATTGTGTTGTATTGAGTGCTATCGGTTATGCTAAAATCATACGGGTTAACAAATAACGCATTAGCTTTAATAAGTTTATGTGTTAAATAACCCTCCTCCAATTTATTAATTTCACGTACCAGCAACACCCCTACCATAGGCGAAGATGGGTCGCACTGATACACTTTTTTTAAATACTCCATATTTAATTTCGGGTTGCCAAAGCCATTAATGGCATATATAATGGCTCGTTCTTTATCATTTACCGCGTGTGTTAAAACTTGCGGAAGTTTCACATTCATATACCTATAGTTTCGGTAAGCCTGCACCTGCCTTTCTGGGTATTGAGCAAACACTTTAGAAAACAGATAAGCGGATAACACGGTATCATTTAACCTGCGTTCTTCGCCCGCTTTTAAAGCCATGGCCCACCCTTTAATATGGCTTTGCGTAGGTATATCCGCTATATATGTATTATAAATATCATTTGCCTTTGTATAATTTAACCCATAATGGAATAACCGCTGTGCCTGGTAGTAATACCTGAGCTGAATAAATCTATCCTTTTCGGCAATAGCATTATTTAAAGCTTCGGTGCCTGCATTACGTAAGGCTACAGAATCTATAGGAGCCGGATTCCAGCTATCCTGGTTAACGTTTGCAATATGTTCGGCATTTTTTACAAAACGGTAATATTTTAAAGCACTTATGTTTTTTTTAATCAGGAAAGCCTTTAAGAAAGTATTATTGGCCATGCTATCAGGCAACGGGCCGCCATTTTTAAGGAAGCCATTGTTTAAAACAGAATCGGTACGGTGGTCTAAATGATACATCGCCTTGGCTACGTCCTCGGGTTTTACATTTACACCAAAATATGAGGCCCATTCGTTGGAGTTAATAGCAGGCTCACTTACGGGTTCGGCATCGTCGTACAAAAACTGGTAATTTGTAAAATAAAAAGATCGGTATTCTTTTCCGCCCTGCAAATTGTTATGAAAAAACGATATATAATAATCATACGGGTCTACTTCGCCTCCGCAGGCCAGGTCAATTGCTATAAAAGCAAAAAAACAGCTTACTAAACTAACGCAGTAAATTACTGGTATTCTGCAACTCATCATACGTGTATTTCTTAATAACTGCTTCATCTAAGTTAAAATAGACCACGTTAACCGAATCTGCTTTCAAGTAACGTGCTATGTATTTGTTTATCGTTTGTATATCAATTAAAGGAGCATTTTCCCAGCGGACTATATCGGCTTTTTTTAACCCATAAGTCGGCAAGTCTGTTTTTGCACTATAAAGTCCATCTCCTTTGTATTCAAATTGGTTTCGAGTGTTTAATATATCAAAATTTATCCGTTTATCAATACCTATATATTTTTTATTTTTAAATGTTACTGCCCAGCTAAAAAGCGGTAGCCCAATATCTATTGGTATTGGATAATTGGTGAGATTATCGCCTAAATATTTCTTTAGCTCACTAACATCAATTATTGAGTTTTGAATGCCATATTTGCGCAAATTGCCCATGTTATAACACATCAGTAAAACTTTATTTACCGGTGGTATTCCGCTCCCCCTCTGATTTTTTAACTGGTGTAATCTTAACGTCGCCGAAATTGTTTTATGATACAAGCGTTGTTTTAGTTGCAGCAGCAAATAAAAATAATTTTCGCGCGTTTGGGTAGTCCAGTCGCAGTCAATTTGTAATTCCCCATAATTAGCTTTACCCGCCTGATGGATCTTTGCGTATACAAAATGTAACAACTTATCAGCCAGGTCATCTATTTTTTGTTTTGACAAGTTTCGCAACACATCATTTACAATAAAAACTACGGGTACAATTTGCAAGCTATCAGCCATTTTATCCCGGAAGATTATGGGCGAAACAGGGACAGGATTAATTCCATCCATGCTTAAATCCACATCAGTTATACGTACATAAATTTTATGGACGTTTGTTTTTTTTAAATAAGCGTTTTCCAAAGCATTTTGCTTATAAACAGTTTTCCAATAATAAAAGGAAGTGTTTACCTTTCTGCCAGGTTTACAACCGGCAAATAACGCAATAAACAAGAGCAAACAGCATGTACGCATTGCCCAAAGTTAAAAATTAAACACCGTTAAAATATGAGAGCTGTTATTCAACGTGTTTCGTACGCATCATGTACTATAAAGGGGCATATTACAAGTGAAATACCGATCGGTATGCTGGTGCTGTTAGGTATTGAAAATGACGATGCTCCTGAGGATGTGGAATGGCTGGCTCAAAAGATAATAAACATGCGAATATTCAATGACGGGAACGGACTGATGAATAAGGCATTGACCGATATTAACGGCCATATATTGCTGATATCGCAATTTACATTGTTTGCACAAACTAAAAAAGGCAACCGACCATCTTTTATAAGGGCGGCTAAACCGGATATGGCTATACCGCTATATGAACTTATGATAACCACGCTGGAAAAACAGCTTAATAAAAAAATACCGACAGGTATTTTTGGAGCCGATATGAAAATCAGTTTAGTTAATGATGGCCCGGTAACTATTATTATGGATACTAAAGATAGGGAGAACCATTAATAAGGGTTTCAAAAAATTTATCGGTAAAGTTGGGCGCGACATGTAATACATTTGGAAGGTAAGTAAACTCATCCGCGTGGTGCGTTGTGGTTAATATTATTGATTTCATTCCGGCGTTAAGGGCTGCTTCAGCACCTTTTGGTACATCCTCAAAAACCAAACAATCTGCCGGTGCTATACCAAGTAAGGCGGCAACTTTAAGGTAAGTTTCTGGGTGCGGTTTACTTAGCATAACATCATCTGCACTAACAATAGCTTTAAAATAATGCCTGATGTTTAAATTATCCAGTACAAAATCAATATTAAAAGGTATTGCTGCCGAGCCAATGGCCATAGGTATTTGTTGCTGATGAGCGGCTTCTAAAAACTCAGTTAAGCCGGGCAATAAAGCCAATTGGTGCAGGTATTGTTGCTGATAACGTTTTTCTTTTTCTAATGATAATTGTATCATTTCGTCCATCGTAAACCTATCGGGGCCAAACATTCGAACCAGAACTTCGGGGTTTTTACCATACATCTCTTTTTTCACCTCGTCCCAGGTAAAACTCCCACCCAGATCGTTGTTCAAAAGATTTTGCCATGCGCGGGTATGGTATTCCATATCGTTGATCATGGTGCCGTTCAAATCAAAAATAAATGCTTTATAAGTTTGAGCCATAAAATACTTAATGAGCGGCAAAAGTATTTTAAATTACCATATATCACCAAAAATTTAAAATTAAGCTTACATCGTCATTACCTGTATTTACCTATCATTCGTTTACCGAATGCCATTAACTCTGCATGCCCTGTAGTAATAATACCACGGAATGAATAATCAATATGCTTGCGTAAATGATAATAACCAAACAATAAACCAGCAATTGTGGCACATGGAGTAGCAATGGCGATGCCGTAAACGTTTTTTAGTAAAAGGAGCCCTACATAGCCAACGCTCAGATTTACCGCACCCATAATTAGCACTTTGTAAAAGTTTATTTTAGGTTGGTGTATAATGTCGAGTGTGACACCATTAAAGCGGTCAATAGGATACAAGATAGCAAAAAGCATTAGTATACGGAGTATATTGGGCGCTGCGGAATTCATATACTGATCTCCACCTAATATCCAGATAGCTGGGCCAGCACCTAAAAAAGCTACTATAGCTACCGGCACAAATACCAGCGTTAACATGCCAGCGTATTTTTTGGAAACAAAAGCCAGGCGGGCCATATCGTGATTGTTAAAAGCGGTAGCCATGGCAGACATTCCGGTACCTACAAAACTTCTCAACGGAATTTCAATTGCTTCCATCAACTTAGTACCAACATTATATACTGCCAAATATTCTGGTTTCAGCATAAAGTTGATTAAAAAAGTATTGGCGGTATTCATTAAATTAGAGCTAATGCTGGTAGCTAAACTAAACTTGCCAAAGTTGAGCAGTTCCATTGTACATGCCCTGGTACGTTTAAATAACATTTTGAATTTTGAAAACCCCAATAAAATGCAACCCGCGCTTGTAAGTAAATTAGTTATAACATTTACCAGGAAAACATTATATAGCGTGGCCATTTTTAGAAAAGCCAAAATAATGATGATTAAAATGGTTGACCCATTGTTAAGGAGGCGTAAATAAAGTATCGGAAAATAATCTTCTTCGGCAACAAGAATCCAAAAGGTTACATTAAAAGGCAGGGAGCTTAAAAAGGTGATACCAAACCATTGGATCACCATTACTATCTCGGCGTTATCAATACTCGGGATAAAATAAGTAGCGCCAAAGTCTACCAACATTAAGATACCCGTAAGGGCAATTGCCAAAAACCATACTGAGCCTAATACATTTGCGGCCCTTTCGGGGAGTGCCCCGGCATAAAACTTTACGGTAGCCGTTGTTAATAATCCGTTGCGCACGGCGTCAGCTAAACTATATACGGCCAAAAAGAAAAACCATATCCCTAATTCTTCTTTTGTAAGTACACGGCATAAAACGCCATAGATTAAAAATCCAAATCCCGAAATAACAAGATTACCAGCCAATGCCAGGAAATTTTTATCATTTAGGTCAGACAGTTTAGGGATTCGCATACGGAGTTATCTGGCTTTTAGGGGTTATACGTGCTAAGTTATAAAAATGATGAAAATTATTCCATTTTTATAACTTTTAAACCACTAATTGCCTATAGCAATGCTAGATCCCAGGCGTTAATTTATTAGTTAAATAGTTTTACCGAAAAGAATCTCTTGCCGGCGATGTGCTTGTTATCCCCCCGCTGTAAACTTAATGAGTTCCAATATTATATCTGGCAGGCAGAATTATTCAGAATCGGGTATAAACTTCATCGAAATTGAATTAACACAATGGCGGGTATTTTTGGCGGTGAGCTTCTCGCCTTCAAACACATGGCCCAAATGAGCCCCACAGTTGTTGCATACGATCTCGATACGGCGGCCATCGGCATCTATAACGCGTTTAACAGCTCCGGGAATTTCATCGTCAAAACTTGGCCAACCGCAATGAGAGTCAAACTTATCTGCCGATTTATATAATGGGGAGTTGCATCTTCTGCACTCGTATACACCGGGTACTTTATTATCAGTGTATTCGCCTGTAAATGGCCTTTCGGTTCCTTTGTGGAGTATAACGTATTCTTCTTCGGGGGTTAGCTTATTGTATTCCATGAGTAGTATTTAATTTGATGATTTTAATAGTTGGATACACTGATTAAAACTTAATACAATATACGTTTTAAATAAGGCTTAGTTTGTCTTGTTGGTGTCAATACTATGTTATTACAAAATTTTGACAACAAAAAAATCCCGGCCAATAGCCAGGACAATTATTAAAGGTTAGGTTATAGGCAATATTACATATTGTAAAAAAACTGATCAGCAACTATTTTACCGTCTTTAACTTCGTAAACGGCAACTTCGTTCATGGTCATTCTGCCTTGTTGTTTATAAGTTACGTCCATCTCCATGGTGCAAGCAAAAAAGTTACCGGTAACAATTGGATCACTAATTACAGCGCTGTGTATTTCTTCAACCATGTTATACCATTGTTGGTTTTTTGCAATTACAGCTTCCTTGCCTTCTACTAATTCGGCATGTGACCCTTTAGGTTCTTTACTTACAACACCATCACTGTAAAGTTCATTTAATGCATCTAAGTTCTTCCCCTCACGGCAAAACTGTACTAATTTGTTGGCTAATTCCTGTGTATTCATGGTAAATTTTAGTTTATTGTTTTATATAAAGATAGTATTGATTCGCTAAAATACACCATGCTGATCGCCAAATATTATAAACAAATGCCAATAAAATTTAAATATGTTTTTCAGTGTCAGAGTTGATAGCCCCCCCTATCCGCAGCAAATTAGCTCCCTAAGATGGGTAAATTAAGTTCTTTTAAAACCCTATCCTTTTAATTGATGCGTTGGAAACTAATTAAAATCAAATAACGCAGAAATGCAGTTAAAGCCAGGCCATAATATTGATGGAACAAAAAATCCCGGCCATTGTGACCAGGATCTTGTAATATCTCAATATTGAAATCTATTTAACCAATAACTTAGCTAATTCTTCTGCCATAGCAGCGCCAATTTCCGCAGGCGATTCTACAACGCGTATACCGCATTCTGCCATGATCTTCATTTTAGCGGCAGCAGTATCATCGGCACCGCCAACAATGGCACCAGCATGGCCCATACGGCGGCCTGCAGGAGCCGTTTGCCCGGCAATAAAGCCAACTACAGGTTTAGTGCCATGTTCTTTAATCCAGCGGGCAGCATCAGCTTCCATGCCGCCACCAATTTCACCTATCATAATAATACCGTGTGTATCTGGGTCGTTCATTAATAATTCAACGGCTTCTTTGGTTGGAGTGCCAATAATAGGGTCGCCACCAATACCAATGGCTGTAGTAATGCCTAACCCCGCTTTTACAACCTGATCAACAGCTTCGTAAGTCAATGTTCCTGATTTTGAAACCACCCCAACATTGCCTTTTTTGAAGATAAAGCCCGGCATAATACCAATTTTAGCTTCGTCTGCCGTAATAATACCAGGGCAATTGGGCCCAATTAAGCGGCAGTCCCTGTCGCTGATATATTCTTTAACAAGCACCATATCCTTTGTTGGGATACCTTCTGTAATACAAACAATAACTTTAATGCCAGCTTCTGCAGCTTCCATAATAGCATCTGCGGCAAAAGCCGGCGGAACAAATATGATAGAAACATCGGCACCTGTTTTAGCAACAGCATCAGCAACGGTATTGAACACCGGGCGATCAAGATGTGTTTGGCCACCTTTACCTGGTGTTACCCCACCAACTAACTGGGTTCCGTACTCGATCATTTGTGATGCGTGGTACGTGCCTTCGTTACCTGTGAAACCTTGTACTATAACTTTAGAATCTTTGTTTACTAAAACGCTCATTGATTTTTATTTTTGTACGGCAAAGCTAATCTTATTGACTATAAAGTCAAAGTGTATTTGATATCAAAATAGATGTAAAATGGCTTATTTTAAGTAATTACTCCGTTAAAGCCGGGTCAATAAGCGCGAAACCCGTTTCTGGCTCTTTCTTTTTGTAAAGCGGGGTAGGTTCAACCGTTATCATAATCTCTAATGTTGGCCAAACATGCGCCTCAAATAAATGCCCTCCACGTACTAAGCCATCGGTTTGGCTAACGCTCATATGCACATGTACAACCGGCTTGCCGTTATAAATCGCTATATTGCCTGTAAATGATACTATTTCGGCCTGGCCATTTACCGAGATGATGTGGTACATCTGTTTGTCGTGGTCAAAGCATCCCAGCCTTGCAGTGCTAACCGCGCCAATACCTGTAAAATGTGCGCAGGTAACATGGTTTTGTTCAGCAAAAGCGGTTAACCCGGATAGAACATCATCGCCCCTGTTAAGTATAATGGCATAGGTTTTTACGCCGCCCGTTGTACTTAATAACTTAAACTTAAGGCCGGGGGCCTTATCTTTTTGCACAATTTGGCCCGGTTTAACATATTCGTCCTGCGCGAAACTATGTTGAGTAAATGCTAAGGTTAAAAAAATTAGAAAAAATAATGTTTTTTTAATGGTCATAATTATAATCCTAGGTCAAAATGAATATTGCAAATACTGAGCAACTCTCAGCGATATTGAACTGTTCCGCCACGCCGGGGCTAAAGCATCATCTACTTCTAAAACTATACGTTCCGTTAAACATCTTTCTTATACACAAATATAAGCATTGTTAATTTGTTGTAGCAATAGTTTCCTTATAACGAGCCTCGTCAAATTCATTTTCACTTTTGGCTATTACTATGGTGGCAATACCGTTGCCTATCATATTGGTTATTGCCCGGGCTTCAGACATAAACCTGTCTACACCGAGCAATATGGCAACGCCTTCCACGGGGATCATTTTTGTAGCCGCCAGTGTTGATGCCAGCACAATAAACCCGCCACCGGTAACGGCCGCTGCCCCTTTTGAGGTAACCATCATTATGCCCATTAAAGTTAACTGCTGCCCAAATGTAAGCGGGATTTGAAAAACCTGCGACAAAAATATAACGGCCATTGACAAGTAGATAGTTGTGCCATCCAGATTAAAAGAATAGCCTGTTGGGATAACTAAACCAACCACAGATTTTGAGCAGCCAAACCTCTCCATTTTTTCCATCATCCCCGGCAGGGCAGACTCGGATGAGGAGGTTCCTAATACGATGAGGATCTCCTGCCGCACAAATTTAAGGTAGTGCCATAAGCTAAATTTGAACAGGATACAAATAACATTAAGTACCACAAAAATAAACAGGAACATGGTGAGGTAAACCGACCCCATTAATTTCACCATAGGCTGTAAAGTTTTTATGCCGAAAGTACCAACCGTAAATGCCATGCCGCCAAAAGCTCCTAATGGGGCGAGTTTCATCACCACCTTCATAATATTGAAGAATACTTTTAAAAGCTTGTCGAAAGTATTGATTATGGAATGCCCGGTTTGGCTCATTTGACTAATACCTAAACCGAATAATATGGCAAAAAAAAGTATCTGCAAAATATCGCCTTTGGCAAAGGCTTCAAACACGTTATGAGGTATGATATGCAGAAAAAACTCCAACCAATTGATTTCGGCGGCCTGTTTCTGATATTCTGTAACCTTAGCCGCGCCAACGGCCGCTTTATGTATAAAACCATCGCCTGGCTTTACAATATTAGCTACTGCTAAACCGATAAACAAGGCAAGTGTAGTAACGATCTCAAAATACAACAATGCTTTACCACCCACCCTGCCCACTTTTTTCATATCGCCCATGCTGGCAATACCTAACACGATAGTAAGGAAAATAATAGGCGCGATGAGCATTTGGATCAGGTTGATAAACACTTGGCTGATCAATTTTGCCGTTGGTGCAAACTGCGGGAAAGCATAACCAACTATTATACCCAATATAATGGCAACAATTACCTGGAAGGTTAGGTTAGCTAATATTAGTTTACGGCTCATGGCATGGGTTATTAGTGATATATCAAACTAAGGCATAAAATATGGATTTTTACCAAAATCAGCCAGTATAAAAGCTTGATAACTATACAATCCCATTAAATGCAAATCAATAGCTAGTTGTCGGGCATTATTTTATAATGACTTAAATACTATAATACTATTATGCCCTCCAAAACCAAAAGTATTGCTCAAAGTTACTTTCACCTGGTGCGATAGTGCTTCCGTTGTTACAATATTCATGTTAGCTGGTATAGATGGATCGAGCTGGGTAGTGTTTATTGTAGGTGGTATAACATTATCCCGTATGGCTAACAAACAAATAATTGCTTCAATGGCACCGGCTGCCCCAAGCAAATGCCCGGTGATGGATTTGGTTGCACTTATGAGCATCTTATTTTTGGCTGTTCCGGTCAACGCTGTTATTGCCTGTATTTCAGACAAGTCGCCTACGGGGGTTGATGTCGCATGCGCGTTCAGATAGTCAACATCATTAATGGTAAGCCCGGCCTCTTCAAGTGCTATCTTCATCGCATGTGTTGCGCCAACTCCCTCTGGGTGTGTAGCCGTCATATGATAGGCATCGGCCGTCATGGCGGCACCGCCAACCTCTGCGTAAATTTTTGCTCCACGCTTTACGGCATGTTCATACTCTTCCAACACCAGAGCGCCAGCGCCTTCGCCCATAACAAACCCGTCGCGGTTAACATCAAACGGACGAGATGCTGCTTGAGGATCGTCATTGCGGCCAGACATGGCTTTCATGGAAGCAAACCCGCCTATTGATGCCGGGGAAATAGGCGCTTCTGAACCGCCAGTGATTATAATTTTTGCTTTGCCCAGCCTTATGTAATTAAAAGCATCCATAATTGCCGTATTTGCAGTAGCGCACGCCGAAATGGTAGTATAATTGATCCCCATATAACCATGCCTGATTGAAACCATCCCCGACGCCATATTGGGAAGGAACTTGGGAACAAAAAATGGGCTAAACCGTGGGTGGCCATTACCTAAGGCATATTCCATTACCTGTTCTTCAAAGGTTTCCATACCACCCTGGGCAGTACCCCATATAACGCCAACGTCAAATGGATTCATCTTTTCAAAATCAAACCCCGAATCCAGGATCGCTTCATCAGACGCGATCAAAGCATATTGCGTAAACCGATCCGTCCTTTTAATCTCCGCTTTGTCCAGGTAAGCAGTTGCATCATAGTTTTTTAGCTCGCAAGCAACTTGCGTACGGAACAGAGATGCATCGAACCTGGTAATTTTCGAAGCGCCACTACGGCCAGCCAAAATGCTATTCCAAAAATCAGGAACATTATTGCCAACTGGTGTTAACGCGCCTATACCTGTAATAACTACTCTTTTTAACATACTTAATATTATAAATCCAAATTAACTAACATACCGATTGGTATTTGAACAATGTAAAAACACTATTTCTAAAAGTTTACTCCACCCTCAACCCCGCCGAATTAAATTGAAGATCGTATAGTTTGCGGTAATAGCCACCCGTTACTCGCAATAACTCCTGATGCGTACCACTTTCCTTGATCTCGCCGTGATCAAGCACGATGATCCTGTCGGCGTTTTGTATGGTGGAAAGACGATGGGCGATAACGATGGCTGTACGGCCTTCCATTAATTTATAGATCGCTTTTTGGATCAGCTCTTCGGTTTCGGTATCTACCGATGATGTAGCTTCGTCCAGCACCAATATTTGGGGGTTATAAACCAAAGCGCGGATAAAAGAGATCAACTGCGCCTGGCCCGCGGATAGGGTTGCGCCACGCTCCATTACATTATAATCATATCCGCCAGGCAGGCGTTCAATAAAATCGTGCGCGCCTACTTCTTTAGCAGCCGCTATAATGCGCTCGCGACTAATAGCCGGGTTATTCAGACTGATGTTATTGGCTATCGTATCCGAAAACAAAAACACATCCTGTATAACAGTAGCAATCTGCAACCGTAAAAAGTTAATATCATACTCCCTAATGTCGATGCCATCAACTTTAACACTCCCTTTGCTTATCTCATAAAAACGGTTCAATATATTGATGGTTGATGATTTTCCTGCTCCCGTTGCACCTACCAATGCCAGGGTTTCGCCGGGTTTAACATGGAATGATATGTTTTTTAGCACCCAGTTCTCCTCGTTATAGGCAAACCAAACCTGGTCAAATTCAATTTCGCCATTAATGGTTGCTGGTTTTAACTGGCCGGTATTGGTTACCACTTCATTGGTATCTAAAACTTTAAAAATACGGTCGGCACCCACCATGCCCATTTGCAGCGTGTTAAATTTATCAGCAAGTTGGCGTATGGGCCTAAACAGCAAGTTTAATAAGGTAATAAAGGCCACAACAACCCCCGGTGTTACACCCTTCTCCCCGGCGGATATCAGTACCAGTTGCTGATCGGTTAGTATTCTTTTAGATCCGTACCAAACCAACAGGCCCAATGATAAAGCCGCGAAAATTTCGATCACCGGAAAAAAAATAGAATAGTACCAGTTGGAGCGGATGTTGGCATCGCGATACTTGGTATTAACAGCAACAAACTTGCGCATTTCCTGATCTTCGCGGGCAAAGTATTGGATAATGCTTACACCGGTAATATGTTCCTGCAGAAAGGTATTGAGGTGAGCCACCTGCGTTCGTACTTCCTGGAAAGAGGCTTTAATGGCTTCTTTAAATACATAAGTAGCCAACAATACAAAAGGCATTGGGGTTAAGGTGATGAGTGCCAGTTTCCAGTCTTTAACCAGCATATAGGTAATAATAGCTACCACTAAAAGCAGATCGCCGATGATGGATATCAATCCTTCGGAGAAAATATCAGCAATGGTTTCCAGATCAGACACGGTACGGGTGATGAGCATCCCGATAGGGGTACGGTCAAAATATTTTAACCTTAAACTGGTGATATGGTTAAAAATATCAATCCGCAAATCGCGGATTACGGACTGGCCCAGCGCATTGGTCATATAGGTTTGGAAGTATTGAGTTGCCGTTTGAACAAGCAATACCGCCACCATTAGGCTAACCATTAGCACTAAGCCGTTATAATTATTAGCTAAAATATAATCATCGAGCGTTCTTTCCACCAAAACGGGTTGTACAAGGGCAACAACCGCTAAAAAAACGGTGAGGAAGGCCGATATAACAAAACTTTTGTTATATGGCTTAACGTAGTGCATTACACGTTTCAGCAAACTCCAGTCGAACGCTTTACCTGTTACTTGTGACATTTTTATTTTTTTATTAGTTGCCAGCCTTATGCTTTCACTATTATCCTTTTAGCCTTCACCTTTTTACTTATGCTTTAGCCTTTAACTTTAAGCTTTCGCCTTTTTACTTTAAGCTTTCACCTTTATAAATAAGGATATCTCACCTCGGTTAAATATAAACCACATGCCGGTACCGATGTGCCTGCCTGCGAGCGGTTTTGGCTCTGTATAATCTGCCTGATACCTTCCGGCGAGATCTCCTCGTGGCCAACCATTAATAAGGTGCCTACTATAGCCCTTACCATGTTTCGTAAAAAACGATCGGCCGAAATGTGAAAAATGAGTTTATCACCATCCCACACCCATTCGGCTCTTGATATTTTACAATTATTGGTTTTTACCTGCGTGTTTGACTTGCTGAAACAACTAAAATCAATATATTCCATTATAATCGTAGCTGCCTGATTCATCAGATCAACATTAGGCTTATCTTTTATTTGCCACGACAAGTTAATAAGGAATGGGTTCTTATCAAAATGGATATGGTATTGGTACGACCGAAGCGTGGCATCAAACCTGGCATGTGCATCAGCATGTACCGGGATAATGCGCTTAACGGCTATATCGTGTGGTAAAATGGCATTTAGGCTTTTAGTATATTGATCAACGGCTATTAACCCATCCATATCAAAATGCGCAAATAAGGTACTGGCATGTACGCCGGTGTCGGTTCGGCCGCAGCCCAGAGTTTCAATAGGTTGGCGCATTACGGTGCTTAATGCCTTATTTAAAACCTCCTGCACACTTACCGCATTATGCTGACTTTGCCAGCCGTGATAATTTGTGCCATTGTAGGCGAGTTCTAAAAAGTATCGTTGGGTATGGGCCACGTACAAAGTTAAATAAACCTTGAATATCAGGAACGATAATATGGCGCAAAGAAATTATCTTTGCGCAACAAACTATCCCAACATGATACAGAGAGTACAAAGTATATTTCTTTTTTTAGCCAGCCTGTCCATATTTGCCTTGTTTTTATTCCCTATCGCGCATAATGTGTACATTGGCCCCATACCTAAAACCATTATGATTAAAGGTATTTACCAGGATATGGGAGGCCAAATGGTGCGCACCACATCATTTTTGGCCTTAACCATCGTAAGCGCGGTTATGGGCATAGTGCCGCTTGTTATATTGTTTTTGTACAAGAACCGCAAACAGCAACTGGCATTATGTTATGGGTTTATTTTGGTGCTGATCGGTTTCAGTTTCTGGATGTCGCAAACGGTGCAGGGTGTAATGGAAGGCGCAACCATAAGCTTGGCCAGCTTTGGCATTGGCGCTGGACTTACCTCCATCAGTATTTTTTTTACGCTGATGGCGATACGGGGGATTAAGAATGACGAGAAGCTGATCAAATCGGCAGAAAGGTTAAGGTAGAGGCTCATTGTGGGGATAACCCAACACAAACTACCCTTTAAAATTTAGAACAATATTATGAAACACGAAGATGTGGTTGCGGCCCTTAAAATAATAGTAGAAAAGGGAATGGCTATTAATATAAGCAAGGAAGACCTGCAAGATTTACGATCATACAACCTGATAGAAATAGCAAAAGGTGAAGAAAATGAACGGTCGCCGGCTTGTTTGTTAACCAAAAAAGGTAGGGTTATGCTAAAAGCAAACTCCAAATAAAGCGCCCATTCGCTCTCTAAGGCGTTTTTTTTATCTGATGAGAGCTTATCAAGTCCGGATAGGGTGCGATAGAGCAAATCATCTGATTTTTCTTAAACGAGAGCAATGAAATTTGGCAAAACAATAAAAATATTTTTAATTGACGGAGACCCCAATGGTCGAATGTCGTGCGAGCTATCTAACTGGACGGGTAAGGCATATAAAATACCACGAATAAAAATTAAAGATTGCGTGGACAGGCGGGACCTTTCTAATACGGGGGTGTACATCTTGCTTGGAAGAGATGAGTATGGCATCGAACAGGCATATATAGGGGAAGCTGAAAATACTCTAAAGAGATTAAATCAACACTTAACTCAAAAAGATTTTTGGAATGAAGCAATCGTCTTTATTAGCAAAGATGAAAACCTAAATAAAGCACATATTAAATACTTAGAAAATAGGCTTTACGATTTAGCTAAAATCACTAATCGTTACCAAGTACAAAACACTATAATTCCTACTCAATCATCTATTTCAGAATCTGACAAAGCTGAAATGGAAGAGTTTTTAGACAATATTAAACTATTAGTGAACACTCTAGGACACAAACTATTCGAAGAAAAGAGAGAACTAAAAACCAAGACCAAACAACAAGATATTTTTATTATTGTCGCTCCTCGTGGAGCAAGTGCACAAGGCGAGCCGACATCTGAAGGATTCGTAGTTTTTAAAGGTTCTAAAATCGCAAATTCAACGGTAACATCATTTCCTGCTTCAATGACTAAGCTTCGTCAAAATTTGATTGATACAGGTATAATATCTCAAATTGCTGGAAACTTTGAATTATCTGATGATTATATATTTGGTAGCCCATCAACGGCTGCAACTATTGTTATGGGTAGAAATGCCAATGGGTTAATTGAATGGAAATTAGCAAATGGTCAGACTCTTAAAGGTTATGAATCAGTAGATGATGAAACGGCTCAATTATTATCAATTGAACAGATATAGGAATAAACGACTTAAAAACCTGTTAGCTTATCCATCTTCTCAATGAACACCCTCCCTATATCGCCCCAAATGCTTTTATTTCAATACCTTAGGTTTTAATTGTTTTCTTAGTTAAATTTCACTACATTTGCAGCCGATTTAGCAATGTCGCTAAATACGTTTTTAAATATTCATGAACCCATTTAGTCAATTGGGAATCCGTCATGATATTGTTAATGCCATCACTGATCTAGGATTTGAAAATCCTACTCCAATCCAGGAACAATCAATTCCAGTATTGTTAACAGGCAGCAACGATTTTGTCGGATTAGCTCAAACAGGGACCGGAAAAACCGCTGCCTTCGGATTGCCACTACTAGAATTACTAGACTTCGAAGAAAATCATCCACAGGCGCTTATTCTCTGCCCAACCCGTGAACTGTGTTTACAGATCACCAACGATTTGAAAAATTACTCTAAAAACATGACCAACGTTAACGTTGTGGCTGTTTATGGTGGTGCAAACATTTCAGATCAGTTACGCCAAATTAAACGCGGTGTACAAATTGTTGTAGCTACGCCTGGCCGTATGCTGGACATTATCAACCGTAAGGCGATCAATTTTTCGGAAGTACAATTTGTTGTTTTAGATGAAGCTGATGAAATGCTCAACATGGGCTTTCAGGAAGACATTGACAGTATCTTGTCTACAACACCCGACGATAAAAAAACCTGGCTGTTCTCAGCCACAATGCCTACCGAAGTTCGCCGGATCGCCAAAAAATACATGACCGATCCGTTCGAACTAACCATGGGCGAAAAAAATACAGGTAACGTTAATATCGAACACGAATACTATACCGTTCGTGCCCGTGATAAATACGCCGCCTTTAAACGCATTGATTTTAACCCCGAAATTTTCGGCATCGTGTTTTGCCGCACCAAAATTGAGACCCAGGAAATTGCGGAGTCGTTAATTAAAGATGGTTATAATGCCGATGCTTTACATGGCGACTTATCACAACAACAACGTGATAAGGTAATGAAACGCTATCGCGAGCGCAGCCTGCAATTGTTAATTGCTACCGATGTTGCCGCCCGTGGTATTGATGTTAATGATGTTACGCACGTAATTAACTATTCTTTGCCTGATGAGATTGAGAATTATACCCACCGTAGCGGCCGTACAGCACGTGCAGGTAAAACAGGTGTATCTATCGCCATTATCAACGCTAAGGAGTTAGGTAAAATACGCCAGATAGAACGCGTAATAGGTAAAAAATTCGTTAAGGCCGAAATTCCAAATGGTTTTGATGTTTGCGAAAAACAATTGTTTGCAATAGTGCACAAGGTACATAACGTAACCGTGAACGAGCAGCAAATTGAGCAATACCTACCACGTATAATGGACGAGTTTAAAGACCTCACCAAAGAGGATATTATTAAACGTTTTGCTTCAATTGAGTTTAACAGTTTCCTTGATTATTACAAAAACGCACCCGATCTAAACGCTCCTATAGACGACAGGTCTTTAAGAAGTGACAGTGGCGACCGTGGTGCCCCACGTGCGGCCGGAAACTCTGATTATACCCGTTTGTTTATTAATTTAGGCTCGGTTGATGAGTTTAACCGTGGCGATTTGCTGGGTTATATTTGCAACACCGCTAAAATTAGCGGACGTACAGTTGGTAAAATAGATGTTAAGGGTGTTTACTCTTTCTTCGAAGTGCCAAAGGGCGATGTTGAAAAAGTATTTACAGAATTTAAGGATGCCGAATTTAAGGGCCGTCCGGTTAGAATAGAAGTTTCTGGCGAAGGCACAAGCGATAACCGCAGTGGTGGTGGCGAAAGAAGCGGCAACCGACGTCGTGAAGGTGGATACAGTGGTGGCGGCGAAAGAAAAGAAGGTGGATTTAGGCGCGAAGGCGGTGGCAGCAGGGAAAGAACCGGCGGCAGCGCTAGCGGCGGCGGATTCAGGGACTTTTCGGGCAAACGCCGCGAAGACCGCAACAGCGGCAGCAGCACCGGCGGCGAACGCCGCAGAAAATTCTAAAAAAATAAAAAGCAGTTTTAAAACCTTTCTGAGCAATCAGTAAGGTTTTTTTGTTAATGGATGGAATAGTTCTTGAGTTATAATAATATTAGTGTTTACATTGGGCATAGATCTATACCTTAGGACATGAACCGACTTCTTTTAATACCCATTGTATTGTGTTTAAATTATCTGCCCGTATCAAAATTATTTGCTCAAGCAAATAGCATTAGATTCAACCAATACATAAAGTCACTCCGTCAGATAACATTACCACTTAGCCATTCTGCAAAAGAGCCAAAATGGCCATATACTTCACCATATTACGATAAGAAAGGATTTGAAAAGTTTAAATATCCTGGTACTGTACGCCCGTTAGGGATACTATTTCATGATAGCAAACACATCGTTCTCGTTGATCTTTCTATTGGAGACGAAGGTCTTGTTCCATTTTTAGTTTGTTATAATAATCAAGGTAAAAGGACGGATTCAATGTCCCCATATCAAATAAGTGGAGGAGACCAGGGTTATGAAGCAGTAGAACGACTCATAGTTTCAAAAAAACGGGCTATCAGTGTTGCTGATACCACAAGAACATGGAAAGATGATAACAATGGCAACACTATATCCCATTCAACAAAAACAACAATAGGAATTACTTATTATCATCTCTCAGCTCAAGGTAAGTTTACGCATAAGCGCATACAATTATCAAACTATAACAGGTAAGTAATAAAGTAAGTTTTAGGGGAAAAGAGATTATCTTATGCTATAACAAAATTAATTTCAAAAAAGCAGCTTACCTCGAAAACTCCACCAATGCAGAATCTGGATAGAGTAGTTTGAGGTTATGATCGTCAACCTGTTTTACCACAAATTTGGTATAGGGCTGGTTCCCCTCAAATGAAGTATATATGGTATCGCCCTTCACAAAGTAATCTTCGGGGATGGGCGAATCGTTATCCATTGTAATTTGCTTATTGGTAAACTTCAATATGGTTTCACTATTTTTAGAGCGCCACTCACCTTTCAATTTCCCTACCGGCCCTTTACACGCAGCCGTTACCAGTATTGCCGCACTGGCAATATGGACCATAACTAAAGCGTATGTTTTCATAGTAATGTACATTGTTATTAACTTAAAGCGTTTTCATATTGGTATGACTTATTTTTTATTGCGAGGTTTTATCTCGTAGTTCTGTTTTTTTTAAATACACTTTTTGCCCTGTATCATTCACATAATAATAATTGTCGTTTTTGTCTATGTAAATAGTTTGATCGTTAGGGCCCAATTTGCCGGCGTAAACTCTGTCAACCACAGCAGCTTCGCCTTTTACAGCTAACTCGGCAGTTTTGTGGCCTAGTTTTTTGAGCCCGCGTTTAACCTTAGTACTTACCCGGGTTGTATCGGTAGGTAACGTATTGGCATAAGCCTGACTAAAAGCAAATAGCCCGGCTAAAAGTAGTGCGGTATTTAATATACGTTTCATGGCAAATTCAATCAAATTACAGTATTACTACTGTTAACTCAATTCTTCGGCCAAATGTCGCATTTCGAGTACTGGGGAGCGTTTTTGGTATAAAATAGCGTATACGGCCCTGCAAATGGGCATATTTACTTTGTATAGCTTATTAACCTGGTGTAGGCAATTTACTGCATAATATCCTTCGGCAACCATATTCATTTCCAACTGGGCCGATTTTACGGTGTACCCTTTGCCTATCATATTGCCAAAGGTACGGTTGCGGCTAAATTGCGAGTATGCGGTTACCATCAGATCGCCAAGGTAGGCCGACTCTTTAATATCACGGTCTATAGGGTGAACCGCATCCAGAAAGAGTTCAATTTCGCGTATAGCATTTGATATTAAAACCGCCTGAAAATTATCGCCATAGCCAATGCCATGGCATATGCCACTGGCTACAGCATAAATGTTTTTTAGTACCGCCGCGTATTCGGTGCCATATATATCGTCAGATACATTTGTTTTAATGTACCGGGTTTGCAACATGCCGGCAAAGCAAGCCGCCAGTTCATGATCGGGCGAGGCTATGGTGAGGTAAGATAGTTTTTCTAACGCCACCTCTTCGGCATGGCAGGGGCCGCTAATCACCAAAAGGTTTTCAAAAGGCACCCGGTAATGCTGGTTTAAAAACTCACCGATAATCTGGTTTTCGTCGGGCACTATTCCCTTAATGGCCGAAATTACTTTTTTACCTTTAAAATCATCGGGCGTAATATCTTTTAAAGCTTCCTTTAAAAATGCGGCGGGCACGTTAAGTAATATAAATTGACCTTTTGCTATCAGCGATTTCAGATCTGTAGATATGTTTTGCGCGGGTAACCTTATTTCTACAGAACTGAGGTAATTGGGATTATGTTTAAACTGCTGTATGTGTTCAACGGCTTGCTCATTACGCATCCACCAGTAAATATCTTTAGCCACTGTGTTATCGCTCAACATTTTAATGTTAGCTGTGGCCCAACTGCCACCACCTACTACTGTTATACTTTTTCTTTCGGTAATATCCATTGAAATATTTTATCATCCTGTAAAGAAACGGTTAGTCTTTACAGGATGACAAAATAAGTAATTATTAAGCAGAAATTATTTATTTCTTGCCATCATCCCCAGCGAATAGTTTAGATTTATCTACTTTTTCCACCTCCATCTTATCATTTAAGGTTTTAGATATTGCAGAATATGGTGCCGAAACAACGTCTTCGCCGCCTTTTAAGCCCGATAATACCTGGATATAGGTGTCATTTTGAATGCCGGTAGTAACTGCAACTTGCTTAACTATGCCATTTTGATAAATAAAAACATATTCTTTAGCCTGATCGCTAGGCTTAGCTTTACTTTTATCGTCTTTGGGAGGTTGAGGTTGGCTTACATCATTACTTTTATCCCCGCGTGCGGTTACCGACTGTATCGGGACGGATATGGCCATAGTATGGTTAGTTTGTATATTAACCGTTGCTGATAAGCCCGGTTTAAACGGCGACGGGTTCTTAGCGTCCTTAGCTAAAAGACGGGCGTACGATTCGGGCAGCACCCGTACTTTAACGGTAAAGTTGGTTACCTGGTCGGCACTGGTTCCAACTACATTAGCCGAACTGCCAATTTCTCTAACTACACCCATAAACTTTTTACCCAGAAAGGCATCTATTTCAATAGTTGCAGAGTCGCCCATGGCTACACGGTTAATATCATTCTCATTAACATCTACATTAACATCCAAGGTACCCAGGTCTGATATGATCATCATCTCTGTACCTACATTCTGAACCGTACCCAAAACGCGTTCGCCTTTTTCTACCGAAAGCTTAGATACTACCCCATCAACAGGCGAATAGATGGTAGTTTTAGCCAGGTTATCATGCGCCTCTTTGACTGATGCTGATGATTGGGCCAAACCATAGTTAGAACCAACCACATTTTGATGCGCCGCTTCTAACGTAGCTTTCGCAGATTCATAGTCGGCGCGGGCAGCGTCAAACTCCGCTGCGGAAAGCACCTTTTTATCAAACAGTTCTTTATTCCGTTTAAATTTAGCTTCGGAGTTACGGAAATTGGCCTGCGCCTGGTTAAGCATCTGGCTGGCATTACCTACACTGGCTTTTTGGGTATTGAATGATGCTACTGCTCTATCGTACCCTGATTTTAAAATATCCGGACGAACCTTGCAAAGCAACTGGCCCTTTTTCACTACATCGCCTTCTTTTATCGGAAGTTCAACAATTTCGCCCGATACTTCGGAGCTGATTTTTACTTCTAACTCAGGCTTTATTTTACCACTAGCTGATACCGTTTCTACAATGTTACGCTTAGCAACTTTCTCGGTGGCTATCTGCGTTTTTTTAGGCTTGCCAATAACCCCGGCAAATTTAAGCCCTACCAGCAAGGCGATTAATAATACAACTGATATTAAAATATATTTAGTAGTTTTTCCCATGATAAATTGATGGTTAAGGTTAAAGTTTTATAGGGTTGCCAAGGTAATAATCAATTACTTTACTTCTGAAGATGACTTCGTACTTGGCCTGTATCATGTCAAATTCGGATTTATTAAGGTTGGTGAGCGATGTATTATGATCAAGCGAGTTTACCAAGCCAACACTATAACGTTGTTGTACAACATTATAAGCTTCTTTATTAGATTGATAAGTTTGCTGTGCCGAATAATATTTTCTATCAGCCGCACGCAGGTCAAGTACAGCCTGATTAATGGTTTTATTAAGGGTATTTTTGGCCAGTTGGGCATTGTTATTGGCAATTTGATAATTTAGTTTAGCCTTGTTTACCGATGTGCGTGTGGCAAACCTACCAAAGATTGGAACCTGTAACGATAAACCAAAAGCTTGATTAAAATTGTCGCTAAGTTGATCTGTGAACCTATATTTACCATAGATCTGCGTTGATACTTGTCTTAATACGTCTTGGTTCGGTGTGCCTGGTAAATAACCAATTGGAACTATAGAGGACGTTGAACCGATAACTTGTTGCCGTGCATCAGAGTAATTAGTACCTAACGAACCAAACATTGATAACGTAGGGTAATAATAGCTTTTAGCAATATTAATATTCTGATATGCAGCTTGTTTTTGCAGTTCGGCTAAATGCACGTCCGGATTGATATTTACCGCATTACTGAAAACCTCCTGGGCATTGTACTGCGTTTTAACGTCTGTGAGTTTACTAATGTCTGGCTTTTCAACAGCAATATCTGTTTTAGGGTCCATCTCCATATATTGTTTTAAGGCTAAAACAGATCCATCTAATTGATTTTGAGCAGTTGTTTGATTAAGATCGGCGGTTGACAATTGTGCCTTAGCCTGTGATAGATCAGCCAGGGTATTATTGCCAACGTCAAAGTTTTTTTGAACCTTATCCAGCGTTTGCTTAGTAATATCAACTTGCTGTATCGCCGCCTTTAACAGATCCTGGTTACTTAATACTTGTAAATAAGTTGTGATAACGCTCAGTGTGAGATCGTTTTTGATCTTAGCTGTACTGCTTTTATCAACATCAACTAGCAGCTTGTTCTCTAATATTTGGTCTTTTAGCAACCCTCCCTGGTAAAGCAAAAACTGTGAATTAACACTGCCGTTTAAGCCAAAAACGTGTTGATTAACATATTGATTAGTTGATGGGTCAATGTTTCGACCGAAATTAAATGAACCTTGTGAGCTCGCGTTTAAATTTGGCAAGCGGTTATACCCGGCCTGTTTTAGATTTTCACCATCAAGCGACTCGCTTAATTGAGCATTTTTGATCTGCAGATTACGTTCCAAAGTAAGTGCCACGGCTTTTTGTAGCGGAATCACTTCTTGTGCCCTGGCACAAGGCACCATACCCACTAGCAATATAAAGCAAATACAAAGCCCTGTAAAGCTTTTAGCAAACTTAAAAATTGGTACTTTGATCTTCATAGTGGTTTTAAAATTATTGTAGTAAACATCTGCATAATTTATTAATTTTAGTTCAGATACAATTTACTTTATTTGCAGTGTATGTACCTGGTAAAAACACCTTTGCTTTTAAAAAAGCTGTATCCCGGTTTAACCTGGAACCTAAACCGCGACCAACGTTGCATTTACCTCACCTTTGACGACGGCCCCATACCTATTGTTACACCCTTTGTATTAAAAACTTTAAAACATTACAATGCCAAAGCTACATTTTTTTGCATTGGTGATAATGTACAAAAACATCCGGACATTTTTACTCAGGTAAAGGCCTGCGGACATACCATTGGTAACCATACCTTTAACCACCTGCGCGGCTGGGCAACAGACACGCAAACATATGCAAACAACTTTAAAAAATGTGATGAGTTGTTGCATACCCCATACTTCCGCCCTCCCTATGGCCGCATTAAACGCGCGCAGGTGCGCCAATTGCAACAACTTAAAAACAACGAACTTAAAATTATTATGTGGGATATTTTAAGCGGCGATTTTGACATTAACCTTAAACCCGAAAAGTGCTTGCTTGATGTGTTGAAATATACTAAAAACGGTTCCATAGTGGTTTTTCATGATAGTCTGAAAGCACAGCCCCGGCTAGAATATGTATTGCCGAGGGCGATGGAGCACTGGAGTAAGGAAGGGTATGAGTTTAAGGGGTTAGGGTAATTGCAGAGTGCTGTTATTGATTCCTTTTTTTCAATACATTGAATTGATATAGTTACTGTAGGCTTCTAAAACAAGTTTAGAAGCCTACAGTAGTTTTTAGTTTCCAGCACCGTCGGCCTGGGCTCTTTGCACCGCGTATTGCCCCACCTTTGTGCCTGTAACCATTCCCATATCAATGTCACTTCTATAATGGATAGCTCCATATAAACGCGATAATGACGCTTCTTTGGCCATATCGTTAAACTTCTCGCCTCTATCCGGCAACAAATAACTTAAAACAGTAGCCGCGGCAGCACTAAAATTAGAGTGGCCCGATGTATATGCCGGAAAATTTGGCACTCCGGTTAGTGTTTTGATATCAGTATTAATTTGGCATGGCCGAGGGTTAAAATAATAGTATTTCGCATCCCAACATACTATTGCAGCGTCCATTTCGGCCATATTTAAAAGGGCCATATTACGTGCCCAGCGTACTTCGCTATAGTTTTGTTTAACAAACTCATTAGCAGCAATATCATTCCAATGGCCCGGCGGAGTGTATGTTCCAACGCCGTCGGCCCAAAAAGCCACAATAGCCTGGTGTTCACGCGTAGGGTGCTGGCTGTAATACAAAACTTCGTCGGTCTCTTTCCTAAATTCAGCAGAACTGGTTGAGTATGGCGGCGGCGGCCTTAATGTCACAACTGTTAGCGTGTCGAACAAAAAAGGTAATACCTTACAAAATAGTGGAAGCATTGGAGGGCGTTTTGGCAACTCAAGGCTTATCCAGCTTTGTTCGTTTTTTGATGTTGTTTGTACTTCTAATTGTTTCCAATACGCGGGCGTACCTATTGCTTTTCCGGCCCTGTCTGTACGCGCGCGGGCTGCAAACAGATCAGCCACTTGCTTGCCTAAGGCATCGCCGGCATCGAGCTCGCCCCTTACATTGGCACCCACCAGCATACGGTACATTTTTTGTTCAGCAGCTTTTTGCTGGATATAGGCTATCTCTGTGGGGAATAATAATTTAAGCATCTGCACCGACGCGCCTGATACCACAGCATCTTCGCTTGGGTATGATGGCAGGTCGGTTTTTGGTATTAAAGGATGTATTCCCGGATCATTTTTATATGGAGCGGCACGATTATATTGTTTTTTATAATGCCAGGCTGTAACCAAGGCATCGTATTGCGCGGCACTCACATAGGCATAGGCGCGTGCGGCATAAGGCGGATTAGAGAAAGGGAACTCCGGATATGAAAACGGGTTTGCCGCGCTAGGGGCGGGGTAATTACCGGCATCATCCTGGTATGGTGGCACATTGTGTTTAGCTATTAATCCCCTCAGAATTTCGTTCCATCGCAATACGGCACCCGCGCTCCAGTAATTTATAGATGCCTGTTGCTCATCAGTAATATTTCGTTGCAGGGCTTTGATTTCATTAAGATCAGCCTGATATGACGGTGAGGTTACCAGATCGGGGGCAGCAACTGTTATTGCACTTGTATTTGAAATTAATACCGGGTTCCAGGTATCGGCGTTTAAATCCAGATTTGAAGGGGCCAGCGCAGGGTATAAACTATTGCGTTCAATTATATTTTTACTGCACGACACAAAAGCAATACTTAACAAGCATATAGTAATCGTTTTATATATAGGTTTTTTCATTGTTTTAATTTTAACTGAATAATTATTTTTTCTTTTTAGAAAGATTGAACAGATAATAGGCCCCGCCATGGATAATTGTACTTTGACCAACGTTCCGGCCTGCAAGTACATAGTCTCCACCGGCGGTAAGTTCAAGTCCGTTTATCCGGGTCGAGCTATATTTAAAGTTTACACCGGCCATGGCATTATTCATTTTATTGCTAGCAAAGGGCATGTCATTTTTACGGATGTCAAAACCGCCGAGGGTGGTATTATTTTCTAATACCACTTCGGCAATCCATTTGCTGCTGCGGTAACCTGTTCGCAAGGCATAGTTTGCCATATCAGGCAACGAAACCTGGTTGGTAAAATGCAGTTCGGTGGTGTAGTAAGATGTGCGGTCGATGGTTATCAGGCTCCTTCGCATATATTCAGATGAGCCGGATATAAAGTAATGGCCAATATTATAATCAACCAGGCCCCGCAACATTATACTTTTGCTCTGCGAGCCAATAGCTAACGGCAAAAAATCGGCCTGGTAATTAGTTAACGGCACAGAAGCACTGCCAATAGCAAATAGTGAAATTTTACCTTTCCCTATATTGGTTTTTAATGCGCGCCATTTTAAACTAACCATCAGATCCTGAATTCCTTTTAACCCTGTAAGTGTTCCGCCTGATGCATGGGTGGTAACATACGGCACCGATGCCAGCATATTTAAGCTGTTTGATATGCCATAATTAATCATGGCAGCGTACATATTGGTGTTAATGGTGCCAATATTATCATTACTGCGTTTAAATGTGCCTTCCCAATAGTTTTTCCAACTAGAGTTGCTATACATTAGCCCTCCGCAAAAATAATTTTTAGGTATCATAATCGCGTCCGCGTCGGTTTGCGCATGGGCTAATTGGGTTGAGGCCAAAACGCTGGCCATTATAATCAGGCAACTGTGAAACCACAGTGATAAAGTTTTCATCATAATTTAGTTAAAAAGATATTGAAATGAGTTAATAAGCTATGCCATTAGTTTATACAAAGTATAACCTTAATAAAAAAGCTGAAACTGCTTATTAACATTATACATAACGCCACAATAAAAATGAGCGGGTATAAGTTGCCATCTAAGCATCAGGAATAATGAGCAATTGTTTAACAGGCCGCGTTTGGTGGTTTGCTGGGCGACTCAATGAAAGGTTCAATGAGCAATGCAGTTATAGGGCGGAAATTGGGTTTGAATAAATTACCAATTTGAATATATTGGTAATGGGCTATTTGATAGCTATATTCATTGCCGGGATTGCCTTTTTTGGCAGCAGAATCGTGCCCCTTTTTGTTTGCGGGGATATCACTAATATCTTTTGTGATCACAACATTAGCCTTGGATAACCTTGTTTTTACCGTATTGGGGATACATATAAAGGAAACGGTATCACTACTCATTTTCAATTTTACGTACCGATAATAAGTTCCATGAAGTTGTATCTGACCCTGAGCCTGTTCATATTCAGACCAATCAGAAATATAAGGCTGATGTATGGGAATCTTTATTTCAAAAAGCTTTGTG
>JANXTT010000110.1 GCA_025352225.1 Mucilaginibacter sp.
CAAAAGCGCTTGTTTTAATTTTATAAAATTCATAATAGTTAGCTTAAACAGGATTAACTATTTCAATATAGCTAACCCTGTAATGTGAGTTTGTGTAAGTCTGTTTAAACAGTTTATCGTTTAGTAATTGCGGCCATAAATACCTTTTTAATTTCCTCGTCGCTTTGAGCAAGGCTTACTTCAGAAATTAACTTTTTTGATTTGGCATTAATGAAATACAAGGTGCCGGTACCGGTATTTTTCTCGGCAAATGATGCGATACCAGCCTTTTCAAGCATAGGCAAAGAAGCGGCTTTTGTATTATCGTTTGAAAGATCGTTCATTACGATTTGAACATCTTTATTGGCCATGGCCATCGGCATAATGTCTTTTTCAAAGCGGGGGCCATTCGCCTGGCATACCTGGCACCAGGAAGCTTTGTTGACTAATGCTATAACTTTGGCATTCTGGGAAAATCCTGAGATAGCTATTCCCATAGAAAGGAATGTTGCAATTAATAACTTTTTCATTGTTTAGTGATTTTAAGTAAACTATTTGATTAATATGTCTTAATAGTTGTTCACCATCACAAAACCTGACATTTTTTTTTATTTTATAAATACTGATCTGAGGAGCATTTCACGTCGCGATAATTGTAGAATGCGTAGCAGCCAGAAGGGGAGGGACTTAATATGGTTTTACATTATTCCGCAGTGCGGCTTTCTCTTGTTATTCTTTCGGTAAATTTAAAAGAATACGATCCTTTAAATCATTATTTTCCACTTCAGGTATAATTACTGAAGATTGATTGCTAATTTGATGGTGTAATAGCTTATCTATCAGTAGGCTCTGTTTCTGATATGCGGTGCAACTATCACACATGGATGTATGTAGGTGTAACCTCATGTTTTCTTTCCAGGAAAGTCCGACAATCGATTTTTTCTCCATCAACTCGGTTGCCTTTTTACAGGAAAGCATTAGCCAATTTATAATTTTTTTCATCATTTACGATTTAAACCAGTTTATTTCCAAACATTTTCTTAATTGTAATTTCGCCCGGTGTAATATTTGCCAAAAATTAGTAGTTGTAATTTCAAGTTCCTGACAGATTAGCTCCCCTTTTTTTTGTTCAATATATTTCAAGTGTACAGCGGACCGCCAATGTTCGGGCAACTTGTCCAGACAAGACGTTAAAACAACATTAAAATCCTTATCATCCAATAAGTGGTTTTCGTCTGCCGCCCATTCGATTGGTTTTTCGTTTTTTTTCCATCGGTTATCCTCGTCAAATAGAAGCGTAAAAATAGGATTGTCTGGTAAATTATTCTGCTCATTTTCCTTTTGTACTGGGTTCAGGTACTTTTTGCGATAATAAGCTGTTATTTTATTATTCAATATGGCCAAAAGCCAGGTCTTGGGATTACTGTCACCCCGGAATTTCTCCAATTGCTGATGCGCTGTTAAAAATGTATCCTGTACCAGATCTTCAGCTGATTCTTTATTCGAGGTCTTAAATAGTGCCCAGCTATACATATAGTTAGTATAGTCTTTTACCCACTTTTCTATAGTTCCAGCAGAAATGATAGAATCCTTTTTATCCTCCATAAAAAAATGCGTAATGAATTAAATTCATAGATAAAAACATTAGGCAAACCTATTTTATTAAAAATTTCTGATTAATAGAGTTTCTTTGTTTATTGGAAAACACCCCTTCCATTTGCTGGCATTGGCCAAGACGACCGCAATACAATTTAACCTTGATACTAATTTATTATTGCCCAAGTTTTTTTAACTGGTTAAAATATTTAATTAGCGAATCTACATTGTTATAATTAAAAGTTTTATCTCTTATTTTTTCAACCGCTTGCGGTTCATCGCCCATAATATCAGTCATTATCTCTATAAAAGTTTGTGGCTTAAGTTCAACCATTGATGTGGTCGTTTCACCATAATAATAAGCAATACGAGCACTTCCGCCTCCGCCACCACCACCAATTGAAATTCCAAGGCCACCACCCATACCACTGCTTCCACCTGTTCCAATACCAGTTGATAAGGCCGGAATTACCCTGATGCCGCTACCGCTTTTTGTGTTGCCGTTAATAGCATAAAGTTTTGTAGGCCCATCAATTACAACTTTAACAAAATCAAGTTCATTTTTACTCCATGCTCCATGCATTGGTGCATGTGCAAGAGTGAAACTATCTTTAGCTACTACAAAACCGTGTATCATGCTAGCACTGAGACGTTGTTTTGGAGCTTTAGCATCTTCTTTAAACTCAATAAACCCCTCATTTTTTACAATACCCTTACCCGAAGGGTTTCTATCAATTAAGCCATTAACTTTTTGTCCGTTAATGTCATAATAATATCCTTCTTCAAATTTACCACCGGCAAATAATTGGGCATATGTATTAAAGCCAAACAATAGGATAAGAAAAGGCAGGATAATTGCTTTCATTAATTGCTGTATTTAGTTAATAAACAAAAAAACCAAGTAATTATTGTTTATTAACGTTTTCTGATTATATAGTTATTACAAATAAATCAATTTTTGATAACTCTTAATATATATAATTAACAAAGTGATTGCGATAGTTTGTCGATCGCAATCACACTATGATATTTTCCTGATTTATTTCAATTCCCTGTCCGCCGACTGTCTTTCAACCATCCAACCCGGGTATTCTTTTGGCAATGCGCTTACTTCGTCAATCCGCTTCAAATCATTTGATGATAAGGTAATAGTTGTAGATTTTATGTTATCAAGCAGTTGCTCGGCATTTTTAGCACCAATTATTGTACTGGTAACAGCAGGTTGTTGGCGCACCCATGCCAGCGCCACCTGAGCTGTAGAAACCTGATATTGATTGCCAATTTCTGCTATCACATCAATAATATCATAAGCTTTTTCTTTGTTTACCGGGGGGAAATCAAAATTGTCACGACGGTCATTACCCGTCTTTTCGCCGTTGCGCGTGTACTTTCCCGATAGGAAACCACCAGCCAATGGGCTCCAGGGCATAACAGCAAGTTGCTGGTCGGTTGCAAGGGGTAAAATTTCGCGCTCAATATCGCGGCTACTTAAAGAATAATAGTATTGCAAGCCCTCAAATTTGTTCCAGCTATGTTTATCGGCTATACCCTGCGCTTTCATTACCATCCAGGCAGGCCAGTTGCAAACAGCTATATAACGTACTTTACCACTGTGTACTATATCGTTTAAAGCCCGCATAGTTTCTTTTACCGGTGTTTGGGGATCAACGCCATGCACATATAAAATGTCAATATGATCGGTTTGCAATCGCTGCAGGCTCTCATCAACAGATTGGAAAATATGATAGCGGGAAAGGCCCACATTGTTCTGACCCACGCCCATGCGGCCACGTACTTTGGTGGCTATTACCAACTCATGCCGGTTAATGCCGAGGTCACGAATTGATTGACCCAATAGCTTTTCCGATTCGCCGTACGAATAAATATTAGCTGTATCAATAAAATTAATGCCCGAATCAATTACAATTTTCATCAGGTTATTTACCTCTTGTTGTTGTATTTTACCAATAGCTTCCCAAATACCTTTACCCCCAAATGTCATCGTTCCAAAGCATATTTCTGAAACGACCATGCCCGTATGTCCAAAAAAATTATATTTCATGTTTAAGATTTTAAACTTTACAAATAACGAAAGTGTTTAGATTTTGTTCATACAATAAAAATAATACACAATTTTATATTTTTCTTTACTATCTTTAATTCATCAAGTATCCTGACCATCAAATACTTGTTATAAACCTAATTAATTTATTTCCTATTAAGGCGATTATATGTTTGTATTGATTCTATTTCTTTTAATACTATCATTGATATATATATGGTTTATCATTAGGTTCTTTATTAAAAGGAAGTTTTTTTTAGGTTTTTCTATTATTTTGGTACCTGTACTTATAACCGGATCTCTATTTTTGTATTCGCATTCCAGGTATATCGGCTTAACTAAAGATATTTATTCCATCGACTATACTCCGGAAAAACATGTACTTTTTTTCGATACCAAGCGTGATTTTCGGGGATATGGATTTTCATTAAAAGTAGATTCATTAAAGGCATCAGATATTCAATATTTTAAAAATGCTCCAGTTGATTTTTTTAATAATTATCCTAAAAGACATTATCATATTGGAAATTACGCGATCAATAAATGGAAAAAAACCGAAATTTCGCCATCAGACGCCCGTCAATATGTTTTTATTGATCCAAACGAAAAATGGGCATTAATTAGCAAAACAGACTCTATTAAAATTAGCCCATATTTAAATTTAGCTAAGGCCTTATTAAAAGAACAAGGGAATTACTACGCTTACTTTTTCAGGGGGCGCTCCAAGGGGCTCGATTGTATGGATATGTATATCATCAGCTATAAGCACGGTTTGATTATAGAAATCAACAAACAATAAATAGGCAATACTAATAATTTTCTAGTTAAATGTCTTCGTATTTATCTAAACATTCCTGCATAAGTTTGGCGAATTTTAAATTATTAGGGTGCTGGAACATTGTTGAATGATTCCCACCAATTTCATAATGATTGAGATGTTGTACCCATGCTTCCCAACCGAGAAATATCGGGTCGTCCATATAATAATATATATTCTTTTTGGTTGTAAATACGGTTATAGTGCCATTGTATTTAGTTAGTTGATAGCTTAAAACCGCCTCGGCATATATATCATATAAGTTTCCAGAAAAGGCGGTATTCACATCTTCTTTAGGGGCGTTGATTTTTTTGAAAGAGTTAAATATTTTATTCTTTAAATTATTGGTCTTGTCTTGAACTGTTTTATAATCGTCAATTAATAATACTAAATTATATCGTACTCTAAACAGAAATTTCCGTGTAGTTTTATAAATAGATTTCAGTATATTTTTATTTGAAGGCTGTACAGTAAAGGCATAGGCATCAAACATGGTTAACGTATTAACTTGTTTACCCATTTCTTTTAATTGTTTAACCATTTCAAAAGCGATGGTACCCCCTAAAGAATATCCTGCTAAATTATATGGACCAATTGGATTTTGTTCTAAAATTTCGCTTATATACCGTTTTGCTATTTCCGGCACATTAGTTAAAGGTGGTTCTGATCCATCTATTCCAATTCCTTGCAATCCATAAACTGGTTGGTCTGGGTGAAGTTTATTGGCAAAGTCATTAAAAATAAATACTGTTAAGCCACCTCCATGCACTATGTATAAGGGTACCTTGGTGCCATTTGGTTTAATGCTTACCAAGCATTTAGATTTAATGTGTAATGTATTATTTACTAAGAAGGCTATTTTGCTAATTGTAGGAAACTCAAATAAAGAAGATAATGGGAGCCTTACACTTGTTTTCTTTTCGATGCGGCTTATTAACCTAACAGCAATAATAGAATGGCCGCCAATTTCAAAAAAATCATCATTTACGCTTATTTTTTTTATGTCTAAAAGGTCTTGCCAAATTTCGGCCAATATTTCTTCTTGTTCATTACGCGGGGCAACATATCCGTTGTTTGATTTACTTATTCTGTTTGTGTTGGATAAAAGGTCATTAAAAGGTTTAACTACGGGTTTGGGATGTGATACATTTAACAAAACCAGATCGTCTATTTTGGTTTGTGACGATGTGGTAATTGTACTCAATAACTGTTTGTAATTTGCTATTATGTTGGCTATTGTAGTGTTTTTATACAAATCAGTACTGTATTCTATTGCACATTCTAAAGAACCCTTAATCTCAGTTAAGTAAACAGTAATGTCATATTTTATGCTAGTGTTTTCTATTTGATCTTCATTTACCGTTAAGCCGGGTGAAAAATCCTTTTTTATACTAGCAGAAATATTGTTTTCAAATACAAATAATACTTGAAACAGCGGGCTTCTACTTATGTCGCGGTGTTTAACAGTTGCTTCTACAACCTTTTCAAAAGGTACATCTTGATGTTCATACGCATTAAGTGTAGTTCTCTTCACATCGTCAATCAGCGAGGCAAAAGATGAGTCGCCGTTTAAATTTGTTCTTAAGGCAAGTGTATTAACAAAAAAACCTATCAAACCTTCAATTTCCCAATGTTGCCTATTTGCTATAGGCGTGCCTATACAAATGTCATTTTGCCTGCTGTATTTATATAGTATAACTTTAAATGCAGCCAAAAGTGTCATAAATAAAGTAGTTCCCTGACTATTACTGAATTTTTTTAGCTCGGTAATCAAGTTTTCTTCGATACTAAATCGTGAGGTTTTTCCAGTTTTACTTTGTAATGCAGGGCGTGGAAAGTCAGTTGGCATTTCTAAATATGGTACATTGGCCAACTGATCTTTCCAATAACTTAGTTTTTGATGAAGCAGATTATCTTTAAGGTATTCGCGTTGCCAAATTGCATAATCAGGGTATTGTATTGTCAAACTGTTTAAGTGCGGTGCCCGGCGTTCAAGGCATGCATTATACAATTCGTTTAGTTCATTCATTAATATAGGAAGGGACCATCCGTCGGAAGCGATATGATGCAACGTGATTAATAATAAATGTTCCTTTGAAGCCAGTACTATCAGATCTGCACGAATCATGTAATCCGAAGCCAGGTTAAAAGGCTTATCAACCAGCTTTTTAATAAACAGTTGTAATGCCAGTGTATCATTTTGATACAAATTTCCAGCAATTATATTAAGCTTCCAGCTATCTTTTTTATTTACTTCCTGATACGCCTGGCCTTCGTCCTGTTTAATTACAGTTCTTAAAATTTCATGCCTCTCAACAATAGTTATAATACTTTGTTCCAATACATCAATATTCAAATTACCATTAAAGTGTAAAGCTATTGGAATATGGTAATTAATGCTGCCTTCTAATTCATCAAGAAACCATAATCGTTCCTGACTAAATGATAGCGGTATTTGTAATGGACGATGCTGGGTTGTTATAACTGGGATTAAAGAGGTTGTTTCAATACTTTCGATATGGTGGGCAAGTTCTCTTATGGTAGGATAGGTGAACGTATCCCTTATGGAAATGTCTGTTTTCAATTCCCTGCGTGTAGCCGATACAACCCGTGTAGCCAGCAATGAATGTCCTCCCAATTTAAAAAAGTCATCATCAATACCTACAAGTTCTATTTCCAGAAGATGTTGCCATATTGATGTTAAGGCTGTTTCAACAGGGTTTCTGGGTGGAGAGTAATTGCGTTGTTTAATTTTATAGCTTATCCCACGGCTCATCAGAAACTGGCGGTCAACTTTACCATTATTAGTGACGGGTAAATTGCTTAATAAAATCAAATGTGCCGGAATCATATAATCAGGCAGTTGCTCTTTTAATAATTTATTTATATCCTTTTGTATTAAGGAATAAATTTTGGGCAGTAGCGGTATGTTAGTTGTTAGCCGCATTACCGCATTTTCGTTTTCCTGATATGGAGAAATAAAGAAATTTTGATTCGGGTTAAGCTCCATCAGCAGATTTACCTTTAAGGGGTCTTCATCTAAAAGATAATGACAATAATAACCTGCTGACTTAGCATTTGCTATGATTTTGTTAATAACCTGTGTGTCAATATCTTCCGTTGCAATAGCGTTTAGTAATTCTGAGGTACTTGTTATTGCTTTTTCATTTAAGCTTTTTTGTATTAATTTTTCTCTCCATAACCTGGGATTTGGTGCATCCTTTATGGCTATTAATGGTGTGCTTGATTGTATAAGTTTTTTAATAGAATCAAAATCGTCCGAGCCGTTCCAGTTAAGCCAGTTTGGTTGTGAAAATTCTTTCGTAATTCCCACATATATAATAACATCGTAACGGTATAAAATTAATTCATTTTGATAGTCGCCTTGTTTCCAATGTATATCAATATGTGTTATTTCAGGATATAAAGATGTTAGATTGTAAAAATATTCCGGCGAAACGCAGAGTAGCTCTTCCTTAATTAATTCCTGATCTATATTATAAATAAACTCCTTGATGTCAACATTTGCAGTGGAGTTGTATAAAAACAAGCGGCTCTTAAACAATTTAAGTAACCGCAAATCGCGAACATCACCTATAATAATTTGCCCCTTACCTTTTAATGCGATTATGCTTTTATCAATAACGCTTGATAAATATTCCTCGCCAGGAAAGTGTTGAATAACAGAGTTTATTATAACAGTATCTACTTTCTCATTATTGGGTAATGATGTTTCGTGTGCTGCACATACCGTTAGGTTTGTTATTGGATATGTTTTTTCAGTCTTTTTTATTTTTTCACTAATTTGGTTAACAGAGGTTTTTGAAATATCGGTACCAGTGTATTTCGTAATATGATCTGCTAATTTATAATAGAGCAATCCCGTGCCACAACCAATTTCTAATACTTGTTGGGGCTGTTGCTGCAGGATGGTTTGTATTGTATTCTGCAGCCATTCGCGCATTTCATCAGCGGGAATACTCTTACCTGTATAACTGCTTTTCCATCCGGCAAAATTTAACTCTTCGTTTTCTATTATTTTTGATAGTTCTTCAGGGTCATTATAGGCAGATTCGTAAATCTCTTTCCAGCTTTCAACCTGGCTTTGATAAAAATTAGCTTCGTATAATCGTAGCTGGTCGGCATCTGGTATAACATACGCAACTAGTGTTTTATTGCCTTGCTCGTCTTGACGGGCCAAAGCTACTGCTTGTTTAACCTGTTTATTCTGCAGTATCACACTTTCAATTTCGCCGAGCTCAATGCGGTAACCCCGTATTTTAACCTGATGATCAAGCCTGCCCAAGTAATCAATATTTCCATCGGGCATTACACGTCCCATATCGCCAGTCCGGTATATGCGTGTACCGGATTTAATGTCAAACGGATTAGCAAGGAATTTTTCTGCTGTCAACTCGGGCTGGTTCCAATAACCTCGGGCCAGGCCCGCACCTGCTAAGCAAATTTCTCCGGCTTCGCCATCAGGGCAAAGTTTATTTTCAGAATCAACAATATATACTGTAGTATCATCGATAGCCTTACCTATGGTTACAGGTACGCCTGTTTTAAGTCTGTATGTAGTGCTATAAGTGGTATCTTCTGAGGGGCCGTATAAATTTCTAACTTCAATATTATCTAAATCTAAATTTTGCGATACCTCAGCTGGTATTGGCTCGCCAGCCATATTAATGGCGCAAACATTTTTTAACGGAACATGCTCCCGTATCAGAAATTGAATTACACTTGGAACACTATTTATCAGAATAGCAGTATCAGTATTTAGATATTGTGGTATCCACAATCCATTTTGTATTATTCTTAAACATTTACCAACGGTTAAAGGGTAAAATATTTCAAAAACTGATAAATCAAAACAGATTGAAGTGGTTGCATAAACAATTTTAAAGGGAGTGTTTAAAAATTCTTTTTTACACCATTGTATAAACGAATAAAAGCTCGCATGTTCTATCATTACCCCTTTGGGTTTACCTGTAGAACCGGAAGTGTAAATTAAATACGAGAGCTGATGAGGGTCAATACTAAGTAATATAGGTTGGTTTGACTCTTGGTTTATTATATCCGCTTCAGTATCTAATTCTATAATCTTTATATTTTTGTTAATAGCAAACGCCGTTCGGCATCTGCTATTGCTAATTACTATTTTAGTTGCTGAGTCATTCAGCATATAACTTATTCTTTCCTGTGGATATTCCGGATCGATAGGTACGTATGCCCCGCCAGCCTTCATTATAGCCAATACACCAATGATCATCTCTAAACTACGGTCAATACAAATAGCTACCAGGGTTTCGGCTGTAACGCCTACCTGATTTAAATAATGACTTAGTTTGTTCGACTCTTCATCCAGCTCTTTATAAGTAAGTTGCTTATCTTCGAATATCACAGCTACAGAGTTAGGCGTTCTTTTAGCCTGCTCCATAAATAGTTTTAGTACTGTGTGCTCCATTAATATATGTGCCTTTTTGTTATTCTCAAACAATTATGCTATAAGAATAATAATTGTTTAATTTTTTAAATCTACTTAATTGATATTAAATTATTAGATGTTTCTCTTTAAATAATGTTAAAAGTTAAAATGTGCTACCGAATTAAAATTATTAGACGAACTTTTGAATTAATTATAATTTAGCCAATAGGAGAGAAGCATGTCTACTTAACAAAGTCAAATTTTCAAAACGTATAGTGTGGCTAAATTTTTAAAATGGTTTGATAAATAACAATAATTTATTAAGACAGGTACTTTTGTACTTAAGTACAATCGAGGTAACATAGTACAGAAATGTATTTTGGGTAAATCTACATTAATACTTGACCGTAATTTGTTTGAACGTTTTATGCAACTTTTACAAGTTATATTATTGTTTTTTAATGATATGGATAGGGTTTGTTGTTTTGAAAAATTATCAGTCTGTTTTGAAATAAAAAAAACATGTGTTATACAAACAAATAAAAAAGGCATTAAAAATATTAAAGCTTTTAATTTGTTTAAAACACTTGTTCTAATATTAACCATTTGATTAGGGAGTATTAATATTTAACTTGTTAAATGATATAAACCAGTATTAGGTTCTTTATCTGCCGTTTGTTGTAATAATTATATTGTGTATTACTTTAATACGAGTTTTGCTGATAAAAAGATTTTATATAATTTCAATTCGTTTTACTATCATCGTATAAAAATTAAATTTTTATTAAAGTACGTGTTTTATTGCGGAACTAGCAAGAAATTGTTGGTATTTTTTTCAAAATAAAACCATTGTGCAAAATTCAAATAATTTAAAATGATATTAAACTCACAGACAGTTAAATATAGCATGTGGCCAGTAATGATTAGTAAAGTACTAAATTGATAAATATTATGATAGTTTTAATGAATAAAACTAATTTAATTCTAAAATTACACTTAAAAAATTATTCTGTGGGCTGGTGCTGTTTTGCTCTTAACCTATACCCTTTAAAATAAGTGAAATACTCGTTTTTTAACATCATCAACGTCTGGCCAAACCCCGGCCGGCTTCTAAAACATGTTAGGATATACCTGCCAAGCTTTTTTCTTTAAATAAACCCCTATGCAAGTTGTTTGAGATACTAAAAAGAGGTTATAACAGAACCTTTTTAGGTAATATACGTATAATTCAATGGCGAAAAAGTGTATTTACAGCTTCTACCTAACATGTTAAAACAAATGCAGTTCTATAATAAGAACATTAAGCCTAAATGGGATTATCTTACCGGGAGGAGCGAGCAATATGCGCTTGAAGCTCGTATATACCATACTGTTTGTGTGCTAAGTATGGGCATCAGTTTATGTAACGCGATGTTCAATTTTATTATAGGTAATTTATTGCTTACACTGCTAATGTTAGTGGTTTTTGTGTTTTTACTTTTTGTATATTATTATGCCCGGTTTAAAAATAAACTTAATAGTAGTATAATTCTGTTTGGTGTTACAGGTAACATGTTATTTGCAATTAATTACTATTTTAATGCAGGTATCCATGGCCCCGGCCTTTTAGTATTCATGATCTTCTTTTTTTTATTACTTGCTGTAGCCCCCAAAAAACAATATACCATTTGGCTTGTGCTTAATATTACCATTGTTATTGGTTTATTGATAACTGGTTATTTTAATCCGACATGGATAAAAGATAATTACATTACTCGTGTAGACCGCTTCGTTGATTTTGGTTACACATACCTAA
>JANXTT010000164.1 GCA_025352225.1 Mucilaginibacter sp.
CTAGAGTGCCCATAGCTCAGATTATCAGACGCCAAACTTTCCAATTCGGTTTTATCACCGCTGATCATCGCTTTACGCATATGCTCAACAGCAGCCATAACCTGGGTTTCAGCTTTAGTTTGGGCACGGGCAACTATGGTTAACCCAAATACCATCATTAATAAAAGTACGCTCTTCTTCATAATCAAACTTATAATTTTTTTTTGAAATATGGTTTATAAGTTGCCATCAAGCATAAGTTAACTATACTGTATTTTTAAAACATTGCAAAATCAAATATTCCCCCACCCGCTGGCCAGCACATCAGCAAGGTGTATTGTTTTTAGGGGCAAGTTATTCTTATCAATATAGCTTTGGAGTTGCATCAGGCACGATGCATCTGTGGATATAATATATTCGGCATCAGCAGCCAGGGCGTTCTCCACCTTTTGCTGGGCCATCGCGCTTGATATGGCATCAAATTTAACGGCAAAAGTACCGCCAAAACCGCAACAGGTTTCATTATCTTTCAGCTCAACCAGGTCGAGGCCCAATACTTTGGATAAGAGTTGGCGGGGTTCTTTCTTTATTTTGCACTCGCGCAGGCCGGCGCAACTATCATGGTAAACAGCACGGCCTTCCAGTTCGGCACCAAAGTAATCGCGCTTAATTACGTTAACTAAAAAGTCTGATAGCTCAAAAATATTGCTTTGTACTGCCCTGCACTTATTATGCACGGCCGTATTGGTAAACAAGTCGTTATAATAGTTTTTAACCATGCCCGTGCACGATGCCGATGGCGATACGATGTATTTGGTTTCGGAGAAGTCGTTTAAAAATTTGCTGCCTATTTCTTTGGCTTCATCCCAAAAACCCGCGTTAAAAGCCGGCTGCCCGCAACAGGTTTGGTTGGGGTTATATTCTACCGTGCACCCTGCTTTTTCTAAAACTTTAATGGTATTAAAAGCGGTATCCGGATACAACTGATCAATAAAACATGGGATAAACAATTCGATCTTCATCTGCTATAAATTACTCACCGCTAAATTCAGAAAAATTACGGCTTTTTTTCTCTGCTGATAACAAAGAAATCAATAAAATTAATCCCATTACAAAATAACCGCATAAAACCAATGTTGAGTTGCGCATACTGCCCGTTAGTTCTTCAACAAAGCCAAAGCTAAACATGCCGCCAACAATAGCCAGCTTTTCGGTAACATCGTAAAAGCTAAAAAACGATGCCGTGTCCGGGATATTTTGCGGCAGGTATTTAGAATAGGTTGACCGTGAAAGCGATTGAATACCCCCCATTACCATACCCACTAAAACTGCCAATAAATAAAATTGAATGGCGTTAACCGTGAAATACGCGCCTATACAGGCCCCAATCCACAACAAAACCACGCCAGCCAACACTTCAATATTGCCATATTTTTCTGATAGTTTCGACATTAAATTGGCTCCAACAATAGCTACCAACTGAATCACTAAAATTACCGCTATTAAACTGGTGGTTGGTAAATGCAGTTCTTTTGCGCCAAAACCGGCCGCTACCAGCATAATAGTTTGCACCCCCATCGAATAGAAAAAAAACGCGGCCAGATAGCGTTTTAACAAAGGCATCTGTATAACTTTACGATACACTTTGCCTAACTCAATAAAACCGCCCTTTAAAATATTATGATGATGTACCACGGCATTGGGGCTGCCTTTTGGCAACACAGTAAACGGTATATAGGCAAAACAAATCCACCATACGCCCACCAATAAAAATGATAGCCTTGCAGGGAAACTGGCATCGGTTATACCAAATGTTTTAGGCGATAAAACAAACGCGAAACAAATAAGCTGTAATAATACGCTTCCAATATATCCATAGGTAAAACCTTTGGCGCTAACACTATCCTGCATATCCAGCGTAGCAATCTCGGGTAAATACGAATTATAAAAAACAAAACCTCCACTATAACCTATAGCCGCCAGCGCGAAACAAATTATACCGTATTCCAAGGTATCCAATTTAAAAAAGAATAACCC
>JANXTT010000007.1 GCA_025352225.1 Mucilaginibacter sp.
AATTACCACCATTACAATAGCTCAGGTTGCAAATGATTCTATCCTAATACATTTTAGTACCAGCGACACCCACATTAAAATAAAAGATGAATTTATAGGAGTAAATATTAAACGTGTTGTAGATAGTATTTTAGCCATAAAAAAATAAAGCTTTTGTTTTAACAATTTTGGTTATGTTTGAGTACGGGGTGTTAATAATTTTGACATCGGGATTTTTAAATTATAACAAGTATTAATAAAACAAGTAAAAAATAAAATTATGAAATATAGATTTTTAACGCTGGCGATATTACTGTTCACAATTAATGGCTTCGGTCAAACTCATTATAAAAATGCTTTTGCCGATACGCTAATGCGTAAATACTTTGCTATTAGCAACCCACATTATAAAATTAAATATACTGTTAAAGACGATGACGGTAAGATAAAGCATTATAACGTTCCCGCAATTTTTAATGCTGATGAATCTTTTCTTACTCAGGATGAAAGTGGTATATATTATGGCCTGAGGTATTTAAAAACAAATAAAAAAGCAAAGTCCACCGGGATAATGCTAAAACAGGCATTTGAAGAAATTGCAGCTAAAGGAAAGTACAAATTAACAAAGGACGATGAGAATACCTATAAGATAACTATCTCCAAAACAGATTATCTATATTTTAGTATAAGCACTTATCAAGATGATCCGTATTATTTGTCTTCAAGGGTAATTTATTTAAAGCCTGCAATTAATTAGTCGAAAACGGCACCAACTGTAAACCCAATTTCAAGTATAGGCGACCGGGTACGAATTTTAATGGTTAGTCAACAGAGGACACTACAGGAGTTTGCGGATGTGAGTGGACTTTCGAAAAGTATGATCTCGAAAATTGAAACCAACAAAACCATGCCTTCGGTAGCCACTCTGGTTAAAATTGCCCAGAATCTGGGAACAACGATTTCGAGCTTGATGGAAAATGAGGGTTGGGCTAAGGCTATCATTTCATCCAGAAGTGAGGCTGAACAAAAGTTGATTCCTACGGAAAAAGGCTATGCGATTTTTCCATAAGCGTCGGGATATCATGAAAAGAAAATGCAGCCTTTTCTTTTTGTAGCTAAAAAAGGCGAAGTAAAACCTCACCTGTTATCGCATGCGGGGGAGGAATTTATTTTTGTGATCGAGGGGGAAATGAAAATGCAGATTGGCGATGCAGAATATACACTCAAAACCGGTGATAGCATTTATTTTAATACTATTCAAAAACATAGCATTCTACCCATTTCGGATGTGGTAACTTATCTGGATATCTTCGTATAAGGTAAGTTGGATGTAGTTATTGGTGGCGCCATACGACCATACAGTTCGTGTTACAAACGGTACCCATAGGTAAAAAGTACATGATTATTGGTTCGATAAACTCTGAAATCGAAGTTCTTAGAACACTTATTGGAGTTTTTAGAAAGCTGTAGATCTTATTCTAACAGGCGATATAAGGTCTCGCTGTTGGCTAGTCATTTACCCGTTTCCCAACTATTTCGTTCCTGAAATGGATGCCCTATTTTAACATTTCATACAAAAATCTCTCCTTAGATCCTGTTATTTTTCTCTATTGTTTGCACTGGCATAAAAAAATCCACTTGCAACGCAGTGTAAGTGATTGATTATCAGGATATTGTTTGATTGTTAAGAGCCTCCATTGCAACACACAAACGCTGTTTTTGATACTCTGATAGCGGTTTTCGATTTTTAATTTTCGCGTTTTTTGGTGGTTTTTGGTAGATTTTTTTGGATGAAAAATAGCTGTTACATTTTCTGTTATGGCCTTTAAAAGAAGTATTGAAAATCATCTTAACCGCTGGAAAATAAGTGCCGCACGTAAGCCGCTTATTATAAGAGGTGCGCGTCAGGTTGGCAAAACCACCTTGATACGTGATTTTGCCGAAACGTATGCACACGCTATTGTGCTCAACCTGGAAAAACCAGCCGACCGCCGTTATTTTGATGACTTTGACGATGTTCAAACCATTTTTGAAGTTTATTTTTAGCACATAGTATTCCTTCATCGGCTGTCACCAATACCCTTTTATTCATTGATGAAATACAGGAGAGCCCCAAGGCGATCCAGTTGTTGCGGTATTTTTATGAAGAAATACCAGCGCTTCATGTCATCAGTGCCGGTTCATTATTAGAGTTTGCCATGCAAAAAGTGCATAGCTTCCCGGTAGGCCGTGTGGAATTCTTATATCTCCACCCGCTGAATTTCCAGGAATATCTGGAAGCTACCGGAAAACAAGCGTTGCTCAAACAATTGCAGCAGGTCCCGGTAAAAGCTTTTGCACATCAAACCTTAATGGATGCCTTTCATCGCTATGCGATTATCGGCGGTATGCCCGAAGTAATAAAAACAGACATTGAGAAACATAGCCTTTCAGATTTACGGGTTATTTATGAAAGCATTTGGGGAACCTATAAAAACGATGTAGAAAAATATACATCCAACGACACAGAAAGGAAAATCATTAAACACTTAATGGATACTGCACCGCTGTACCTGGACGAACGTGTAAAGTTTCAGGGTTTTGGAAATTCCAACTATCGGTCGCGAGAGATAGGAGAAGCATTCAGAACACTTGACGAGGCAAAGATCGTGCGTTTGATATACCCAACCACAGATCTGCACCCGCCATTGAAGGCCGATTTGAAGAAAACGCCGCGTTTACAATTCCTAGATACTGGCCTGGTCAATTATTCATTAGGCATTCAGGCGGAAATGCTGGCAATGGATGATTTGAACAGTGCTTACAAAGGGGCGGTTATACCTCATTTGGTAACACAGGAACTGATATCCATCCAAAGTATTTCGGCACATACACCGCATTTTTGGGTGAGAGAAAAAGCCCAGTCCAATGCAGAAGTTGATTTGCTTTACGCTTATGGTAAGTTCGTTATTCCTATAGAAATAAAATCAGGCAGTAAAGGTAGTTTAAAATCACTACATCAGTTCATTGAAGCCGCAGACCATCCGTATGCCATTCGGATGTATGCAGGTGCCTTCACGGTAGAGGAAGCCATCACACCTAACAAAAAACCGTATTTGTTGATGAACCTTCCTTATTATGCCGGCACTACATTGCCGCAATATGTTGAATGGTTTGTGCAACAGACAATTGAGACAAAAACTAAAGACTGATTAACTATGCAGGCTTTTTTTTGGCATAATTATAATACCTAACTTTGAGTTAAGTAAGTTTTATCTGCCATGAAAGAAAACTTCAAATCCCAAGAATACTTTAAACCTTGTATCCGTTTTAAGCGGCGGGAACACCCTTACGATATTGGTATGCCCTTTTCATGGTGGACGAGCCACTATGACCGCCACTTCCTGAATAACATTTATGAGCGTAATGAAAGTGAGTTTGATGCATTCTACCATTACCATGTGTCCCATTTTCTAAAAGTCAATATAGGTGATGAAGAACCGGAGTTTTTCAGGCATGTTTGGGATATTGTCCATGACGGTATTGCAAAGTTGATCGACGATGATAAAATCGATTCTAAAACCAAACACGAACGAACAAATAAGCAAAAACTGCACTTGCGGACTTTTGCAGCCTATTTAAATACTATCGACCAGTTTAACGCACTCTTTACAGCCAGGTTCATTTCTTGTATATGACCATCAAGATCTGATGGTCATGGTTTCGCGTGTTTTCCGTTTTATAATTGTCCCGTTCAACCCAAAAAGAAACGGAGGCGCAAATGGAAACAACAATTTCCAATTTATTAAAAATCATCCAAAACGATAAGGCTGTCGGCCCTTATCCGGCCAGCCTATACACGGCGATGCTGACCTGTTGGCAGGAACAAGGTTGTCGGGAGGCATTCCGGGTTAGCCGGAGTATCCCTGATGCCGCTTTCCGGCATCCGCTCCTTTGCCACCTATCATAAATGCTTAGGGGCATTGGTGCAAAAGGGATATATCGGCTATATGCCGTCACATAACAACCGGCTGGCCAGTAAAGTTATACTGCCGGGTAATAATCTATTACAAATAAGCAAAAGCAAAGGAGGCGAAAGATGAATGTAGAATTAGTCACGAAAGAGGATTTAAAGGAGTTGGAAAATAACTTATTAAATGCGATCAAATTAATTAATAAGCCCGGACAGGGCGAAGTTAAGAAATGGCTGAAAAGCGTTGAGGTGCGGAAGCTGCTCAACATATCCCCCGGTACTTTACAAAACCTGCGGATTAACGGCACACTCCGCTATACTAAGATCGGCGGTATTATGTATTACAAACTGGAAGACATTAACAAGATTTTAGAAGGAGGCCAATCATGATTCCGGCAGCCATCAACAATCCGGTAGTAGCTTATAGCAAATTGGTTAGGCGAATGGGCAAAGACGAGCGCCTCATGGCCACCCATAGTAGCCTGGTTACAGCATTGTTTGTAAACTGGCAGCGGAATGGCTTTCTCAGTCCTTTTCCCGTTACCCGGAAAGAGCTGATGGGGTATTCCAGAATTGCATCGATAGCCACTTACCATAAGTGTATCCTGGAATTGGACGAGTATGGATACATCCGTTACCACCCGTCCTACGACCCCATAAAGGGGAGCTTGGTTTATTGGACGGATTGCCCGGTGCCGTAAGGCATCCGGGTAATATAAAGGTATATACAGATACCTGTAAAGTCTGCGGTAGGTGGTACCGCAAGACTCCGGGCTAAAGCCAGGATAAAGAAGGAAAGCCGTAAGATGGAAAGGTATAGATCCCGGATACTTCGTATCCGGGACACACGAGGGGCTTTAGCCCCGATGTGGGAGCCAGCTATGTTTTGGTGTTACCAAAACTTGCTGGCCCCATTCATGCTATCGCATTCATGGGGAGATTTTTAAGACAGGAAAGGATTCAAAGATGCTTTAAAAGCCAAAAATAAACAAAGGCGGCAGGCCGCCAAAAGACGTAAAGCGATTGCGACACTTTCCGTAAAGTGTTCCTTTTTTGAGGGGATACAGATTGAGAACAGGGCTAAGCAGGTTGGTTTAAGCGTATCGGAATACTTGCGGGAAATGGGCTTGAAAGGAGCGGTAAAATTCAGGGTTAAAACTTTGAATCGAGAGGTATTACAGTTAACGGGAACACTAAACCACATAGCTGCCAACCTTAACCAGATCGCTAAAAAGCGAAATAGCTTTGACGAATTAAGCGTACTTGAACGTGCAAGGCTCAACCAGCAAAGCACAAGCCTACAGCAAGTAGTTACGGATATTAAGGCCTATTTACAATGATTGGTAAGATAAGCACAGGACAAAGTTTCCGGGGATGTTTGAACTACCTCCATGAAGGCAAATTACAACAGAGTAAAGCTTTGCAGGAAATAGAACAGGAGAAAAAGCAGGCACATGTTATTTATTATAATCAATGCTTCGGTATTAAGAAGGAATTGATACAGCAGTTCAATGAGGTGCGGTATTTAAACCCAAAGCTATCCAAGCCGGTATTACACGCCTCTTTAAGCTTTGCCCCTTCAGATCAGTTAAGCAACCAGGATAAAATTGATATTGGTAAGCAGATGGCTAAAGAATTTGGATTTGAAAATAACCAGTATGTGGTTATAGAGCATGTCGACCGGCAGCACCAACATTTGCATATTGTGGCTAATAGGGTTGGTTATGATGCCAAAACGGTTTCCGACAGCAACAACTATAAACGGATGGCTAATTTTTGCCGAAGCATGGAAAGGAAGCACCAATAGGAACAAGTGCTTAGCCCACGCAGGTTTCTGTCTAAAGAAGAAAGGATGTTGCCACGTCAGGACATTCGTAAAGAAGCATTAAAAGAGGCTATTGCTAAATTCTTAAAACAATCCACAACCATGAAAGAGTTTCAGAATAAGATTACCGCAAAAGGCTATGAAATCGAATTAGGCCGGGG